>NZ_JAPCIV010000035.1:0-55438 GCF_027707585.1 Aeromonas sp. QDB39
TTCATGTAGAACCTCCTGCGTTCAAGGTACGGGAAAATTCTACTTATGAGCACCCTGGTTTTTCGGGGGGATTACCAAACCATATCAGGCGGGTTGCGACTCCCGCGGGATACTGGTGACCCAGTGACGACGCCAGTGCGGCGCCTCGTAGAGATCGGGCCAGAATTCGGTCTGATGGCAGATGGTATTGCCACGCACCGTGTGGAAGGTGATGGCACGCGCCTCGACTTCACCGTCGGTGATCACCACTTCGGTCACCACCTCCCGCCCCTGCTCCAGCAGGCGAACGACATCGAAATTCCAGGGCCCGGCCGCCGGGTAGCGTCGATTGATCTCGACGAAGTTGGCCCGCCCCTCGATCCGCTCCCCCGACTGGGGCCAGTCACAGAGGAAGTCATCGCTCAGCCACCTGGAGGCCTTGACGAAATCGTTGCTCTGCATGGCCTGCCAATAGGCCTCCACCACTGCTTTTGGTTCCATGGTCTTGTTTTCCATGCCTGTCCCCTACAACCGCACCACCAACCACTCCCCCTTGCCCACCGGCACCAGCGAGGTCGCGAAGGCCGGATCCTGCTCCACCTCTGCCATCCACTCGGCCAGCTCCTCCCGATGGGAGATGGCATTGTCCACCACCAGCAGACCGCGGGGGGCCAGCAGGCGCTGGATCTCGGGCCACCAGGCCTGGTAGTGCTGGCGAGCGGAGTCGAGGAAGATGAGCGGGTAAGCGGCCGTCGGCAGGGTGGGCAACAGCGTACCGGCTTCCCCTGCCAACTGCTCAATCCAGGGTTCGAGCCCGGCCCGCTCAAAGTTGGCGGCCGCCATGGTCCGCTTGCCCTCGTCCAGCTCGATGGTGGTGACCCGGCCCCCCAGCCGTTTTACTGCCTCGGCCAGCCAGAGGGTGGAGTAACCGTTGGAGGTGCCGATCTCCAGCACCGCATCGGCCCCCCTCGTCTGTACCAGCACCGCCAGCAGCTCGCCGGTATCGCGGGTAATGTTGAGCATCTTGCTGCCACGGGACTGTTGCGCGCCGTCATTCTGCTCGCCAAACAGCTCCAACTCCCGTTTCAGTTGTTCCAGTGCCATGTCTCCTCCTTGACGGTGTAAACGAGTCGGCCCGGTGCATGGCATGGCTGGACCGCCCCTCATGTTCATCATTTTGCTGCCGGCCCGCTCGGTGGCGTATCCCCCAGCAGGTAGCGGGGACCCTCGCCCTGCCCGGCGGCCTGATCATCCGGATTGTAAAGTGCGCAGTGCTCCAGCGAGAGGCAACCGCAGCCAATGCAGGCGCCGAGCTTCTCCTTGAGCTGCTGCAGAGCCGTGATGCGCCGATCGAGCAGGCTCTGCCACTGGCCGGCAATGCCGTCCCAGTCGCGGCGATCCGGGGTGCGCCCCTCGGGCAGACCGGCCAGGGCCTCCCCTATCTCGCCCAGGCTCAACCCCATGCCCTGCGCCACCCGGATGAAGGCGATGCGGCGCAGCACATCCTGCGGATAGAGTCGCTGCCCCCCTCGCTGCGCACACTGCCAATCAGCCCCTTCTGCTCGTAGAAGCGCAGGGCGCTGGCCTTGACGCCCGAGCGCTTGGCTATCTGGCCGATGGCCAGCCATTTGCGTTCCATCGCCACGCTTGACCTCAAGTTAGCTTTAACTTGCACAATCCTGTCTCCCCTTATGAAAGGAGTCAAATGATTATGCATCATCTTCATCATCTGCTCGATGTCAATCGAGCCTTTTCCCTCAACGGACGCGGCACCACCAACCACTGCCCGATGGCATTGCACGCCCTGCACGAGATGGGCGCCAATCCCCGCCAGCTGCAGCAGTTCTTCGCACACTGGCAGGCCAACCATGCCCTGCCGGGGGGTGAACAACAGCAGGGGGATGAGGAGGAGCTGCAGTTTGTCCGGCTGCGTCAGCAGTTGGCAACACGGCTGGCCGACGAGGGGTGGCTGCCCACCTTTGCCAGCCTGTTGGAGCAGGGTCTTTCACCGGCCGGCGGCGCCTTCCATCCGCTGATCCGCTTCGCCTGCGCGCTGGAAAATGGCCATCAGGGAGAGCAGGCCGCCGCATTGGCCGCCTGGCAGTGCAGACCCTTGCGGGTGCCGGCCGGGCAGCGGGCGCCGGTGCAGGATATCGGCACTCTGCTGAGCGCGCTGGCCCAACAATGGGAAGGCGCATGCTGGCAAGGCGAGTGGATCACCAAACGACTGCGGCAGGTGACGGATGCGCCGACCTGGGCGAGCGGGTTGCCGAGCGGGGTATCATCATCGGATCTGCTGGTGCAGCTGGCCAACGCGGCCCTCGCCCTCTACTGGCAGACCGGCAATTTTACCGTGCTGCACATGGTGACCGGCAGTCGCGCCGCCGCCATCGTCGCCAGCTATCTGCCCGCGCCATGGCTCGCGCGCTGGCAGACCCTGATGTGGCAGGCGGTGGCGGCCGCCTATGTCACGGTCGGCGCGCCGTCACTGCAGACGCCGGTCTGGCCCGATACCGGCAAGCTGTCGTGGCAAAACGTGCTGGCCCGGGCAGTGGCGAGCCTCGACGATCATGTGATCAAGCTGGTGCATTGCTGCTGGCGAGAGGGACTCGCCAGGCCTTTGCTGGCAGACCGTTATCTGGCGGTGGCCGCCCGCGCGGCAGGCCTGCTGGCGCCTCACACCGGGCCGGATGCCATCTAGGTAGTACACAGGGGCTGCCCTAGGAGGCGGGCAGCCGGGTGAAGTGAATGACGGGGCAGCGGGGAGCCACGCCCCGGGTCAGGGTCAGCGGCTGGGCGCGGTAGCTCAGTTGGTAGCGGCCGGGGTGGGAGAGATCGTAGACCAGGGTCAGATCCGCGTCGGCCTGGCTCTGCTGACCGGCCCCCAGCAAGAAGAAATCCTCGGCGCCCGGGTTGCCCCGCTTGGCCAGCGGGCCCTTGTAGGGTATCGGCCGATCATCGAGGGTGAGTTCGATGGCATCGGCAAACCAGCCTTCGAACGGCGTGAACCAGCTCAGCACCTCGAGCGGCCCCTCCCCCCGGTTGGTCAGGGTCATCACCAGCGGCAGCGGCTCGTTGACCCGGCTTTGTGCCTTGACCGACAGATCGCACTGCAGGGGGGCCAGCGCCAGGGTGGTGAGCAAGAGTGTCATCATGGTCGCTCCTTCCTGTGACAAACGACATGGACAAGAAGGGGCCTTGCGGCCCCCGGTCGGCAAATCAGTTTTCGCTCGGCGTATTCTCGGCGAAGTACTCGTGGTTGTCGGCGTTGTTGAGCGCCTTGACCGGATCCGTCTTCGCCAGGTTGCGGGCATTGGCCTGACCGTAACCCAGATCGTCGGTGCCCGCCACCACGTTGAAGTGGCTCAGCTCGTGGACGATGGTGCCGGCACGGGAATCGGTCCCGCTGACCGGTGCGGTCCAGAAGCTCTTGCACAGGTAGACCTTGTAGGGCTGATCCGGATAGACATAGGCAAAGTAGCTCTGCTTGCAACCGCAGTCGAAGGTGAGCGGCTTGTTGTCGATGGCATCCTTGATCTTGCTGAAGTGGGTCTCGGCCTGATCCCAGCGCGATGCATCATAGGCGCCAAACCAGCTGCGATAACGCTGGCCTTCCGGCTTGTCCACCGCCAGGTAGCTGCTGGAGTTGTTGGTGATGCCGCTGGCCGCATCGAGCGCCGCCAGGATGTCGCTCTTCTGGGTGTTGGTGCAGCGGCCGCTGAAGCTGACCGAGGCGGTCACCGCCTGCGGCTCGGCCAGGGGGGCCGCCTTGGCCAGCACCCGCTCGTCACTCACTCCGTCCACCCACAGGGTCACCACATTGGATTCGCTCACCTGGGCCTGCTTGGCCTTGGCGGCTTTCGCCTCTTGCGGCAACGTCGGCAGCAGGTAGCGGATGCTGTACTGGCCCTGGGCACTCATGTCGTAGAGACCGGAGACCTCGGCCTGCACCGTCAGGCTCTGGCCGGCCTTGAGCAGCTGGAAGTCCTTGTCGGTCGGGGCTGCCCGCTTGATCAGGGCCCCCTCGTAGCTGACCGGCTGGCCGTCCCGCTCCACCAGGAACAGGGGGGCATCTTCGCTGCCCGGCAATTGCCATTTGAGCAGGCGGACCGGCTTGTCCCCACTGTTGGTCAGGGTCAGGTTGACGCGCACGTCGTCACTGTTGCCATCCACCAGGGTGAGCTGGGCGTCGAGCCCTGCGGCGCAGAGCGGGGAGGCCAGCACGCCGGCCAGCAACAGGGCAATGGGAGTCGCTTTCATCATGTTTCCTCATTCATTGAGTGTCGCCTTGTCAGGCGGTTTGCTTCCTTCAAGGCCCTCTTTGGGGCCCACTCACCCTAGAGCAGTTTTTTTCCGCGACCATCCCACCATATGGGGGACGCCCCCCAGGATAGGGGGAATGCCCAATGTCCCCGCTTGCTGCGACAAGAGTCGCGCCGCCCTCCCCCTTTCCCCTGCCTGCCACCCCGCCCGCGCGCTCATAAAAAACCCCGGCACCGGGCCGGGGTCTCAGACAAATGGAACACTCCCTGTTCAGGGGCCCACCAGCAGCGCCAGCGCCGGTTGTGCATTGTCCGGCACCAGCCGGTAAGCCTTGTGGTGCTTGACCAGGGTGGTTTTCTTGTTGCCCTGGCTCAGCAGCAGGCGGTGGGCAAAGGCCGCCCGTGCCAGCCGGGCCTCGTCGCCGCGCACATAGAGGGTGAGCGGCTTGATAAGCTCACCCGCCTCGATGTGGCCCTGATACTCGCTGGCGCTGATGATGAGGCTCGGCTGACCGCCCGATTGCAGACGCAGCTTGGCGCTCACCTCGCTGTCGGTAATCACTAACCAACCCTCGGCCACGAGCTCGGCCAACAGGGCGGCCAGCCGGCTGCCGAGCCCGGTCGGCTCGGCCATGGCCCGCTCATACTGGCTCATGATCCGCTCAAGCAGCCCCTTGAGATCGGCGCCGGCCCCCAGGGTGCGGCCAAGCTGCACCCAATCCTTCAAATCCTCCATCACCAGCCGGGAGAAACGCTTCTCCTTGAGGGAGTCGGCCATCCAGGTACAGAGAAAATGGCTCTCTTGCGCCGGGGTACGCTTGCCAGCCTTCTGCTCGGCAGTGCGGGCCAGTTCGGCCAGACTCTGGCTGGCCATCTCGAACAGGGCCTGATTGTAGGTTGGAGAGGTCATAAGCAATCCTTGAGTCGACCACCAGGGGTCAACACCGATGACAGAGATGGCAAAGGCGCCAGTGGCGCCTTTGCGGTTCAATAGAGCGGCCTGCGCGCCTTATTTCGGCTGGCGCGGCTTTTTGGCGGCAGCCAGGCGCTTGAGGCGCTGGCCCTGCAGCTTGGCCTCAGCCATGGCCTGGGCGGCGGCGTTGTCTTCCCGCTGCGGGCGCTTGCCAAAGCGACGACGCTCCTGCAGTTGCTTGATCAGCTCGTCGCGGCTGCTCACCTCGTAGCCCGGCACCATGATGCGGCGGATCTTCTGACCGATCAGCGCCTCGATCTCCAGCAGGGTGCGCTCTTCCTCGCGGCTGACGAAGGAGATGGCCATGCCGCTCTTGCCGGCGCGGCCGGTACGGCCGATGCGGTGCACATAGTCTTCCGCCAGGAACGGCAGATCATAGTTGACCACGTACTCGAGATCCGGGATATCCAGGCCACGGGCGGCCACTTCAGTGGCCACCAGCACCCGCAGCTTGCCCTCGGTGAACTCGCGCAGGGCGCGGCGACGGCTGCCCTGAGCCTTGTCGCCGTGCACCACGGCCGACTTGATGCCGTCGAGGTTCAGCTCGGCCACCAGCTCGTCGCAGCTCTCGCGGGTACTGGCAAACACCAGCACCTGCGGCCAGTTCTGCTTGCCGATGAGCTCGGAGAGCAGCTCGCGCTTGCGCTTCTGCTCCACCGGATAGACGGTGTGGCTGACGGTATCGGCGGTGGAGTTCTGCTTGTTGACGCTCACTATCTGGGGCTTGTCCAGCATCAGGTTGGCCAGCTTTTTCACCGCCTCGGAGAAGGTGGCGGAGAACAGCAGGTTCTGACGGGTCTTGTTGACCGCTTGCAGGATCTGCTGCACATCGGCACTGAAGCCCATGTCGAGGATGCGGTCTGCTTCATCCAGCACCAGGCACTCGACACCGGAGAGGCTCAGGTTGCAGGCGGTGAGGTGCTCCAGCAGCCGGCCCGGGGTCGCCACTATGATGTGAGCGCCCGCTTTCAGTTTTCTGGCCTGCACATCCTGCTTGCCACCGCCGTAGATGGTGAGGGTGGTGATATCCAGATGCTTGGCGAAGTCATTGATGTTGCTCGCCACCTGGGCCGCCAGCTCGCGGGTCGGGGTCAGGATCAGCACCCGGGCGTTGGAAGGCTGCACCGGCGTCGGATTGTCCACCAGCCGCTGCAGGATGGGCAGGGCAAAGGCGGCGGTCTTGCCGGTACCGGTCTGGGCGCTGGCCAGCACGTCACGACCGCGGCGAATGGCCGGGATCGCCTGCTGCTGCACAGGGGTCATCTCCTGATAACCGCACTCTGAGATGGCGCGCAAAATCTCGGGGGCAAAATCGAACGATTCAAATCTCATAATGGGTTCCTGTGTTCCAGCTGGACTGTGGCTGGCTTGGTTAGCTCGGCATGAGCGAAAAGTCGGTGCAGACCACCGACGGCTGTGCCTGACATCAAGTCAGAGAGTGGCCGGAAAATGGCGGGCGCGAAGTGTAACAGATAGATGGCGCAAATTCTGCCTCAAATACGCGCCCTTTTCATGGGGCCAGGGCCGCCTTGCTGGCAAGGCGAACACGCCCCGCCAGCAGCCCTTCACGTCCATGCGGGAGCTCAGCCACCTCGACCATTCTGGGCCAGGAAGTCTCTTTGGAACAGGCACATGCGAATGGCGGTGCGGTATTGGCCATCGATGAAGAACTCCTCTTTGAGCTCCCCCTCCGGCTCGAAGCCCAGCTCCTGATAGATGTGGATCGCCCGGGCGTTGTCCCGATCGACGATGAGATAGAGCTTGTGCAGGTTGAGCACGTTGAAGCCGTACTTCATCGCCTTCAAGGTGGCGGTCTTGGCATAGCCCTTCCCCTGATGGGCGGGGGCGATGATGATCTGGAATTCGGCGCGGCGATGGATGCTGCGGATGTCCACCAGCTCCACCAGCCCCACGTTGTCCCCCGCCACTTCGAGGATGAAACGGCGCTCGTGCTGGTCGTGGATGTGCTTGTCATAGAGCTGGGCCAGTTCCATGTACGCCTCGTAAGGCTCCTCGAACCAGTAGCGCATGATGCTGGCGTTGTTGTTGAGTTGATGGACGAACTTGAGATCCTCGCGCTCGAGGGGGCGAAGGGTCAAGGTGTCATGGGATGACATAAGGTACCTGCTTGCAGAGTGAAGGGGCGCCGGCCAGCCAGGGGAGGCGGCGCCATGAAGAATGATAGCAACAGACGGCGGGGCCCGTGCCCCGGCCGGTCAGCGAATGCGGTTGGTCGGGCGCTTGAGCAGCCGGATGGCGATGGCGGCCATGGCGATGACGAACAGACCGAGGGAGGTCACCAGCAGGCACTTGGTCAGCAGCTCGTGATACTGGGCAAACACCGGGGCCGCCATCACCGCCTTGCCCACCAGGCTCAGCACCAGGGCCCAGAGGAAGGCGCTGGCAAAACTGGCGATCATCACCCGCGGCAGGTGCAGCCGCGAGACCCCCATCAGCATGGGCGTCAGCACCCGCACGAAGGGCACGAAACGGGAGGAGAACATGGCCCAGAAGCCGTAGTTGTGCAGCAGGCGGGAGGCCCGCGGCAGGCTGCCGTCCGGGATCATCCGCTCCACGTGGCCCATGAAGGCGGTGCCGTGCAGCGCCTGCCCCTGCACATAGGCGATCAGGCTGCCAAGCCCCGCCGCCAGCGGCATGTAGAGCAGCGTCACCTCGGGGCCGAGCACCCCCATCCCCACCAGCCCGCCGGCCAGCAGCACCAGGCTGTCGCCGGGCAGGGGCAGAAACACGAAACTCGATTCGAGAAAAAGGATCACCACCAGGCAGGTGACGAGCAGGCCCACCGCCTGCATCTGGATCAATTGGTCAAAGTCCTGTTGCCATATGGCAAGCAGCATGTCCTGCATCTGGTGACTCCCATCAACTTCGTGAGCATCCATCCTGGGCGGCCTGACGGCCTCCGGTGCGGCAGACCCTCCCTGTCGCCAACCCCTTTTCTCCCTGAGGGTGGCCCGTTATACACCCGGCCAAGTGAACAAGAAATTAATACAGGTCATGGATAGGGGAGATAATAGGCCAAGGCCAGCAAAAAAATCGGGCCCGCTCCGGCTGGAGGGGCCCAGACAGGAACACGGCGTCAACTGCGCTTGAGGCGCTGCAGCTTGGTGAGGGTGAGCAGGGTCTGGGCCGAGAGATCGCACACCGACAGCACGAAGGCGAGTTCGTCGGGATGCCATACCTCGCTCAGCTTGGCACGCTCGGCAATGATGAAGCCGAGCAGTTCATCCCCCTGCTTGAGGGGGGCCATCAAGATGGTGCCGGAGAGCCCCTCCAGCCCGAGCTGGGCCAGCATGGCGCCAAAGCGCGTCAGATCGTAGGGCTCGCGCAGGATGAGGCAGGGCTCATGCTCGGGCTTGGAGACCTCGTAGCGCCCCTGGATCAAGGCATAGGGCAGGTGAAAACCCTGCTGGTGATGGAGCTTGGGCAAAAAGAACAGATCCTGGCAGTACATGCTCTGCTTGTCTTCGGCACTGAACCAGACACTGGCCCGCGCCGCGCCGGTACCGGAGCAGATCGCCTCGTTGATGTGGCGCGCCGCCTGACCCGGATCCTCGCCGCTCAGCAGATCGCTCTTGGCCAGATGAATGAGGGCGCCGTGCTGCAGTTTCTGGCGGGCTTCGCTGTCGAGCTGGCGCTGACGCAGGCTGTCCAGATGATCGAGCATTCGATTGCAGTCGATGGCCACCTGGGAGATCTCGTCGTTGCCCTCCACCAGCAGCCGGCGCACCGCGCCGTCGTCGCCGATGAGCCGCAGATTGGCGCTCAGCCGCTGCAGACGGGCGGCGATATAGCCGTTGAGGATCAGCAGCACCAGGGCCCCGAACAGCAAGGTCCCCAGGCTCAGCAGCCAGAAGATGTGACGCTCGATGGCCTTGCCCTCCAGCATCAGATCCCGTGGCAGGGTGAAACGGAAGATGAGCGGGGAGTCCTCCTGCAGGGTATCGATCTGGGCCAGGGTGAGCAGTCGCTCCTCCTGCGGCAGGATCAGGCTGTCGTTGGCCCTGAGCCGGGCCAGGGTGGTGACTCCCAGGCTGGTAGCCAGCTGCTGCGGGCTCAAAAAGGAGAGCGAGAGATTGGTGCGCTTTTGCAACTGATGGACCAGCCGGGTGGTGAAGGCCTTGAGCAGCAACAGGGTGCCGCGACTCGGCCCCTCCCCCTCGCTGGTCAGGATCTGGGTGGCGGCCAGCAGGTAGTAACGCTCACCGTCAAACCAGATGCCGGCATTGGGCTTGAGGCTGCCGTAGCGCACCAGATAATCGGTCAGAGGCGCCAGCTGGGCCGGGGTCTGCGTCACCAGCTGGCCACCATGATAGGCAAACGCCGCCTGCGGCTGCTTGTCGGCATCATAGAGCGCTACCAGATCCACCCCCAGGGTCTCGAAGGTGCGCACGTTGAGATTGGCCGCCAGATAGGCCGGATCGCGACTCACCATGTAGGCGTAGGTCTCGTCCCACTCGGACCAGTCCTGCCCCAGCATGGTGAGCTGGCCAAGCTCGGCCTGCACCACGGCCCGGACCCGCTCGCGGTTGCGCTCCACGCTCATGCGCTCCAGCTCGCCAAACTTGTTGCCGACCACATAATGAAGGCCGACATAGCCGACCCCCAGCAACAGCAGCAGCGTCAGCACTATGGTCAGCGTAATCTTGCGGCTGATCTTCATCTTTACCCACACTCCCGAACAGGTGACCCATTGAGTTTAATGGATTTTGCCTCTGCGCCTCTCCCTTGCGCGAAAAACCTCGCCAGGGCGACCAACCTGCACTGCCATGGCGTGAATGGGCAAAAATGGCGTCATCCGGCTCACGATGGGGCTGCCAAGCGAACAAAAAATCGCTACAGTGTAACCGTGCCTCATCGGAAGAGGCTTCACGGGATCCCGGCATGCTCACACCTCTCCCCCTTCCACTGCGCCCCGCCCTGCTGCTTGGCCTGCTGTGCAGCTGCCAGGCCATGGCCGACGACGACTCGCGGGTGCAGCAGCGCGCCAACGCCGTGGTGTCGCTGATGACCTTCACCGTGGTGCCCGACATCACCGCCAGCAACATCAACATCGGCAGCGGTACCAATCAATCCTCGGCCCTCAACATGACCCAGATCGGCGGCGGCGCCACCATGAGCGAGAGCGTCCCGATTTATCTGGAAGGAACCCTGGGGTTCAGCCGCTACGATCCCCAGTTCGTGGTCAGCAACGGCAGCGAGAGCCGCACCGTTCCCACCAAGTGGAACAGCCTGACCGCCACCGGCGGGATCGGCTGGGACATAGGGCTGCACCGGGACAGCCACGGCGGCAACTGGGTGCTGCGCCCCATCGGCAACGTCACCCTCGGCACGGTGGCGAGCGATCTGCGCATCGGCAACTGGCTGCTGGGCCAGTACACCGGCAAGAACCTCGATTTTCTCGATGGCGGTCGGCTCGATGTCTACGGCCTCGGCGGCGCCATGATGCTGGACTACGAGCTGTTTTCCCCCGGCCAGGACATCGACGCCGAGCTGCGCTACTCCTATCAGCACCTGCAGAGCTTTGGCGGCACCGCCGCCAGTGTGACCGGCCAGGCCAACGCCGAGAACCTCGGCCTCTATCTGCGCCGGCGCGCCCCCATAGGCAATCTGACGCTGCTGGGCAAACCCGTGCGCTATGTGATGGAGGGAGCCCGCACCGAATACCTGGGCGAGCAGCGCGGCCTGCTCGGCTTCAACTCCCTCAACTCCCTCGGCCTCGGGGTGGAGCTCGACAGCAGCAAGTACGATATCTTCGTCACCCGCACCCGGCTGGTGGCCCGCTATATGTTCAGCCACAACACCAGCGGCTACGGCGTAGGGCTGGCGATGAGCTTCTAGGCCACACCCTGCGGCGCCTTCCCTCTCTGGCATTGGCACAAAAAGAGTGATGCGCCGCTCAGTTGGTGCAAGCGGTCACACATTCCTTCTGGTCAACTCGCTACAGTAGCTCACTTCGGCACCCCATTTTCCAGATGGCGCCAATCCTGTGGTGCCAAACCAGGCTCACACCATAAGAGTGCCCCGTCGCCAGGGAGAGGTTTCGGGAGCGAGGAGAGATGACATGGACGTTACCGCCCTGATGGCCGTTCTGCTGAACCAGCTCTGGTTTCTGCTGCCACTGTTTTTGCTGGCCACCATCGCCAAGAGCCCCTGGTTCAAGGGCATGCTCGGGGAGTGGCTGCTCAATCTCAGCATCCGGCTCTTTCTCGATCGGCAGGAATATCATCTGCTTAGCAATGTCACCTTGCCGCTCGAGCAGGGCAGCACCCAGATCGATCAGGTGATCATCTCCCGCTTCGGCGTATTCGTGATAGAAACCAAAAACATGAAGGGGTGGATCTTCGGCGATCCCAAACACAAGCGCTGGACCCAGCAGCTGTTTCGACACCGGCACGGCTTTCAAAACCCGTTGCATCAAAACTATCTGCACCTGATGACCCTCAAATCCCTGCTGGGGCTGGCGGATCACCAGTTGCATTCCATCGTCTATTTTATTGGCGACTGCACCTTCAAGACCCCCATGCCGGAGAACGTCATGCGTCGCGGACTGGTCAGCTATATCAAGAGTAAGAGCACTCCCGTCTTGAGCACCGCCGACGTTGATCGGATTGTCGATACCATTCAGCAAGGCCGCTTGACCGCCAGTTGGCAAACCCACCGGCAGCATGTCACCCAGCTCAAGGCACGCCATGCCGACTCATCCGCCAACCATATGTCCACCCGCGCACCTGTCAGGCAATCCGTTGCAAACCCACCCTCACAGAGCGTATCGCCAGCGGACAATCCACCCCCGCTCTGCCCCAGATGTGGCAGCACCATGGTATTGCGCACCGCAACTCGTGGGGAAAACAAGGGCAATCAGTTTTGGGGATGCAGCGGATTTCCAAAATGCAGGGGCGTGACTTTGTTACACAGTCAGTCCCCTTAATCGGAGAACACTATCTCGAATCATTAAACGGACCAGAGTCATTGAAACTGTGCAGGGGATTTATTTTATATTTACCCCCTATCGCCGCTTTAAAACCCCTTGGTCTAGATACATCAGCACATTTATGGAGCAATAACATGCAAGTATTTCTAGATAAATTAATGGCTCGTTTGCACAGCCGATATACAACTATTTTTTCTCACTACTACCCTGCACATGGATCTACCGGCTTCACCGAACGGAATCTCACCAACAACTTTGTTTCTGCGCTTGAAAGCCTCTATCCCGGCTCATGCTTCTCATGGTTTGAGGCCCCAATAAGCCTCACGGAAAAGAAACATATGGACGCCGTAGTTTTCACGGAAACGGAGCTATTTCTTATTGAGGCTAAGCGCTTTACGGCACCTCAATCAAAAACCAATAGCGTCAGGAATGATGTTGAACGAATGCAGTCCAATGAAGCACTCCTGTTGCTTGAAAAGGGGCTGATTAACCCAATACAGCGCCAGCGTTATGCCGTAGTGCTCGCTGATGTCTGGACAGAAACTAAAGGCAAACAGGATATCTTTGATACTTGGCCAGCCTGCCTAAATAGCGGTCCATTTCTATATAGTAAAACACTGGAGTTTTCTGATCTTCCTGTCGAAGGAGAGTGGAAAAACAATTACAAGATACTGGTTGCGGTTAAACAGTTAACTTGACGCCATGATATCTACATAAAACAAAGGCGGCCCATTGGCCGCCTTTGTTATTGTAGTTACAGCGACCCCAGCCGCTTCAGGCAGGTTTGCTGGCGCCACTGCACCCGCTTGGCAAACCAGGCGGTGGTGAGGTTGCGGGTGATCTTGGGGCTCTTGAGAGAGATGCCCGGCAGCACGGCGCGGGGCAGCCGGCTGCCCGCCTTGCGGTCGGCCAGCACGAAAACTCTGTGGTAGAGATCGCTTTGGGCAAACTCGCTGGTGTCGCCGAGCTTCAGGCTCTGGTGGATGGCCTGCTGGCTCATGCTGAGCTGGCCGGCGATGGTATGTACCGCCAGCTCGGTCTTGCCCGGCAGCTCGGAGTCGTAGCGAATGAGATCCCCATCCAGCGCCAGCGGCTTGCCGCTCAACCGGCTCACCGCCGCCTGGAAGGCTGCGTTGCGGCTGGCGTACCAGCCGGCATTGAAGTCGGCATAGCGGTAGAGGTGATCCGGATACTGGGCCGGGTAGTTGAGCAGGTGGCGGGTGCCGAACCAGATGCCACCACGGCGACTGAACACCTCGTGGCGAATGGACTCCTTGATCGGATAGGGATAGCCATCGGTATTGGCCTCGGCAAAGGCGATGCTCACCTGCATGGGGCCGCCGGTGCGTACCGGGTTCATGTTGCCAAACAGGGTCTTGCCCATGGGCACCTCCCCTATCATGTCCTCGAAGATCTCGCTCATCTCCCGCTCGGTGCGCAACTTGTCGATACGCTCGGCGTAAGTTTTGCCGGTAGGCGAGTTGATGGAGAGCGCGGTGCGCACCACGAACTCGGGGATCAGCAGCTTACTGGCGCGGGCGTTGATCTCCTTCCAGGCGATCTTGCCAAGGCCCGGCACCACGGGGTCGGCCTGAAAGGTGGACTCCTGCTCCGCCACCGCCAGCACGGAGCAGACGTTCTCGTCGGTCACCGCCAGATCCTGTTTGGCGAGAGCGGTGACGATATCCTGGGCCCAGCCGTTGCGATCCACGGTGCGGGCCGGCAGCAGCCGCACGATGCGCGACTGCATGCTGGCGGGCGCCCGGGGGACCTGGGCCTTGGGCAGCGGGGCGGGCTTGGCGATGGCCGGCCCGGTGACGGCGGCGCTGCCAGGCTTGCTGGCATCGCCCTGACTGACGGGTTCACTGGCACAGGCGGCCAGCAGCAAGGTGGCCAGCAGCGGGGCCAGATAATGACGACAGACGATGAGATGAGACATGAATGCTTCCCGGTGGATGAGGCGTCCCGGCACCCGCAAAGGGTATCCGGACGCAGACAGGCAGGGCATTGTAGAGGATTGAGACGGGGAGCAGAAGCCATCAATGACAAGGGCCCCCGCCTGCGTGGCGAGGGCCCCCAAGGGTCGAGACGGCGCCGGGATCAGGCGCTCTGGCGCAGCGCCTCTATCTGGGCGGCGCCATTGATCACCGCCTGCAGGGAGGCACTGACCACATCGCGGCCGATGGCCACCCCGCAGGTGCGGGTCCCGTCGACGCTCAGCAGCACGTAGGCGGCGGCGCGGGACTCGGTGCCGGCGCTTAAGGCATGCTCGGAGTAATCCAGCACGTCGATATGCATCCCGGTCTGGCGCTGCCAGCCGTTGACCAGCGCCGTGATGGCCCCCTCCCCTTCACCACTCAATTGCAGCGAGCCGGTCGGGGTCTGCAGCTCGAGGCGCAGGCTCTCCTGGCTGTCGCGACCGAGTTGGAAGCGACCGATGCGATAGCCGTGGGCGGGCTCGAGATAGTGGCGCTCGAACAGGGTGCGGATCTGCTCCGGGCTTATCTCGCTGCTGCAAGCCTCAGCCTGTGCCTGTACCCGGCGGCTGAAGTCGATTTGCAGCCAGCGCGGCAGTTGCAGACCAAGGTCGCGCTCCAGCAGGTAGGTGACGCCGCCCTTGCCGGACTGGCTGTTGATGCGGATCACCGCCTCGTAGCTGCGACCGAGATCGGCAGGGTCGATGGGCAGGTAAGCCACGTCCCAGTAGTGATCCGGCTTCTCCGCCGCCAGGGATTTGCGGATGGCATCCTGGTGGCTGCCGGAAAACGCCGTGTAGACCAGCTCGCCAGCATAGGGGTGGCGCGGGTGCAGGGCAATCTGGGTACAGGCGCCCACGGTGGCGACGATGGCATCCATGTCCGCCAGGTTGAGTTCAGGGTCGATCCCCTGGCTGTAGAGGTTCATGGCCATGGTGACGATGTCCATGTTGCCGGTGCGCTCGCCGTTGCCGAGCAGAGTGCCCTCGATGCGATCCGCCCCCGCCAGCACCGCCAGCTCGGCGGCGGCCACCCCGCAGCCCCGATCGTTGTGGGTGTGAATGGAGAGGCTCACCTCGGGGCGCGCCTTGAGGTGGCGGCAGAACCACTCCACCTGATCGGCAAACACGTTGGGGGTGCTCACCTCCACGGTGGCGGGCAGGTTCAGGATCATCGGGCGGGCAGCCGGGCGCCACTCATCGATGACGGCGTCACACACCTCGACGGCGAACTCCACCTCGGTGCTGCTGAAACTCTCCGGCGAGTACTGAAAACTCCACTCGGTGCCCGGATTGCGGGCCGCGTACTCCCGTACCCAGCGCGCCCCCTGCACGGCGATGGCCTTAACCCCTTCGCGCCCTGAGTTGAACACATAGTTGCGCTGGGTCGGGTTGACCGAGTTGTAGACGTGGACGATGGCCCGCTTGGCCCCCTTGAGGGCCTCGAAGGTGCGGGCAATCAGATCTTCGCGCGCCTGCACCAGCACCTGGATGGTGACATCGTCCGGAATGAGGTTGCGGTCGATAAGCTCGCGCACGAAGTCGAAATCGGGCTGGGAAGCGGCCGGAAAGCCCACCTCGATGTGCTTGAAGCCGATGTGCACCATCAGCGCCCACATCTGCAGCTTCTGCGCCACCGTCATCGGCTCGACCAGCGCCTGGTTGCCGTCGCGCAGATCCACCGCGCACCAGAGCGGTGCCCGCTCCAGCACCCGGTTGGGCCACTGGCGATCCGCCAGATTGATGACGGGGGCACGGCGGTATTTGCGATGATCGAAGCTCATATTCTGATTCCCTTGGCAGATGTCCTGGCGGTACGGCTGGGCTGATTGACGGGGACAAGGAGGGGAAGCGGGCTGGCGCGGTAACGCTGGCCCTGGCCGGTCGTGCGGCGGTAGCCCCACGTCCGGTTTCCTGTGGCCCCTTCCGGTAAGTGGGGGCCGGCCGCACAACCCGATAAGGCTGCGGGCCCGATCTGCTCGCCCCTGCGTTGGCAGGCGCAGACGACCTGGGTCGATAAATCCTGTGACGAGAAACCAGTATAAAGAGGCGACGCGGGCGAGAGATTGCAAAGAAGGCTGTCAAATACATCTATCGCGCAATCATTGCGACACTTTCTGCTGCACAGTGGTGAATATCACCCAGAGCCTGTTGCTCGGTGACGCCCGTGGCCATGACAGCCCAATCTCTTTTCCAATAAAAAACCCCGCCATCGCTGGCGGGGTTTTATCGGGTCACAAAGGAGGCGTCCCTCCTTCATCACGCGGTCTTAGCGGCTTTTCAGCTGGCTCTCGACCTTCTGGTGCAGCTCCTGCACCGAGTTGACGTTGGCGGTGGCATCCACGCTGATGGCCATGCAGGTGGCAAAGGCGGCATGCAGCGTGGTGGTGTAGGCCACCTTGTGCTGCAGGGCGCCGCGACGCAGTTGCTTGGAATCCTGGATGGCCTGGCGACCCTCGGCGGTGTTGACGATGTAGGTGTACTCGCCATTCTTGATGCGATCCAGAATGTGCGGACGGCCCTCGTGCACCTTGTTCACCAGGCGCGGGTTGATGCTCGCCTCCCCCAGAGTCACGGCGGTGCCGTGGGTGGCGTCGAGGTCATAGCCCAGCTCCAGCAGCTTGGCGGCCAGGTTCACCACCCGCTCCTTGTCGCTGTGGCGAACGGAGAGCAGGGCGCGCCCTTCGCGCGGCACCTGGTGACCGGCCCCAAGCTGCGCCTTGGCATAGGCCTCGGCAAAGCTGCTGCCCACCCCCATCACTTCACCAGTGGAGCGCATTTCCGGCCCCAGCAGCGGATCCACGCCCGGGAACTTGGCGAACGGTAGTACCACTTCCTTCACCGAGTAGTAGGGCGGGATGATCTCCTGGGTAAAGCCCTGTTCCTTCAGGCTCTGACCGGCCATCACGCGGGCGGCGATCTTGGCCAGCGGCGCGCCGGTGGCCTTGGAGACGAACGGCACGGTACGGGCAGCACGGGGGTTCACCTCGATGAGGTAAATTTCGTTGTCTTTCACCGCGAACTGCACGTTCATCAGACCAACCACGCCAAGCTCCAGCGCCAGTTTGCGCACCTGCTCGCGCATCTCGTCCTGAATGGCCTTGGACAAGGTGTAGGGCGGCAGGGAGCAGGCGGAATCACCGGAGTGGATACCGGCCTGTTCGATGTGCTCCATGATGCCGCCGATGACCACGTCCACGCCGTCGCAGATGGCGTCCACGTCCACCTCGGTGGCATCGTCCAGGAAGCGGTCCAGCAGTACCGGCGACTCGTTGGAGACGCTCACCGCCTCGGCGAAGTAGCGGCGCAGGTCCTGCTCGTCATAGACGATCTCCATGGCGCGGCCACCCAGCACGTAGGAGGGGCGTACCACCAGCGGGTAGGTGATGCGCTCGGCGGTCAACACCGCCTGCTCCAGCGCGGTGACGGTGCCGTTTTCCGGCTGCTTGAGGCCCAGGCGCTCAACGGCGGACTGGAAGCGCTCGCGGTCTTCGGCGCGGTCGATGGCATCCGGGCTGGTGCCGATGACCGGCACGCCGTTGGCTTCCAGGGCGCGAGCCAGCTTGAGCGGAGTCTGGCCACCGTACTGGACGATGACGCCCTTGGGCTGCTCGACGCGCACGATTTCCAGCACGTCTTCCAGAGTGACCGGTTCGAAGTAGAGACGGTCGGAGGTGTCGTAGTCGGTGGAGACGGTTTCCGGGTTGCAGTTGACCATGATGGTCTCGTAACCGTCTTCGCGCAGGGCCAGCGCCGCGTGTACGCAGCAGTAGTCAAACTCGATGCCCTGACCGATGCGGTTCGGGCCGCCACCGATGACCATGATCTTGTCGCGGTTGGTGGGGTTGGCCTCGCACTCCTCGTCATAGCTGGAGTACATGTAGGCGGTGTTGGTGGCAAACTCGGCGGCGCAGGTATCGACCCGCTTGTAGACCGGGAAGATGTTGTGGCGGGCACGCAGCTTGCGCACTTCCCCTTCGGCCACGCCGAGGATCTTGGCCAGACGGGCGTCGGCAAAGCCCTTGCGCTTGAGGGCGCGCAGGAAGTCGGCATCGAGGCCGGCCATGCCGCGCTCTTTCACCTGCTCTTCGAGTTTGACCAGCTCTTCAATCTGCACCAGGAACCAGGGGTCAATCTTGGTCAGCTTGAACACGCCGTCCATGGAGAGGCCGGCACGGAAGGCGTCGGCGATGTAGAAGATACGCTCGGCGCCGGCATCCTGCAGCTCGTGACGGATACGGGTCAGGGAGTCAGGAGCGTTCAGGTCAACCATGGGGTCGAAGCCGGTCTTGCCGGTCTCGAGGCCGCGCAGCGCCTTGTGCAGGGACTCCTGGAAGTTGCGGCCGATGGCCATCACTTCCCCGACGGACTTCATCTGGGTGGTCAGACGGTCGTTGGCGCCGGCGAACTTCTCGAAGTTGAAGCGCGGTACCTTGGTGACCACGTAGTCGATGGCCGGCTCGAAGGAGGCCGGGGTGCGACCGCCGGTGATGTCGTTCATCAGCTCGTCCAAGGTGTAACCGATGGCGAGCTTGGCGGCGATCTTGGCGATGGGGAAGCCGGTCGCCTTGGAGGCGAGCGCAGAGGAGCGCGACACCCGCGGGTTCATTTCGATGATGACCATACGGCCATCTTTCGGGTTGATGCCGAACTGGACGTTGGAGCCACCGGTCTCGACGCCGATCTCGCGCAGCACCGCCATGGAGGCGTTGCGCATCAGCTGGTACTCCTTGTCGGTCAGCGTCTGGGCTGGCGCGACCGTGATGGAGTCACCGGTGTGAATGCCCATGGGGTCGAAGTTCTCGATGGCGCAGACGATGATGCAGTTGTCGTTGCGATCCCGTACCACCTCCATCTCGTACTCTTTCCAGCCGATCAGCGACTCGTCGATGAGCAGCTCCTTGGTCGGCGACAAGTCCAGACCGCGCTCGCAGATCTCGACGAACTCTTCCGGGTTGTAGGCGATGCCGCCGCCGGAGCCACCCATGGTAAAGGAGGGACGGATGATGCAGGGGAAGCCCACCATCTGTTGCACGCCCCAGGCCTCTTCCATGTTGTGGGCGATGCCGGCACGCGGGCACTCCAGACCAATGCTGCGCATCGCTTTGTCAAAGCGGGAGCGATCTTCAGCCTTGTCGATGGCATCGGCAGTGGCGCCGATCATTTCCACACCGAACTCGGCCAGCACGCCGTGTTTTTCCAGATCCAGCGCGCAGTTCAGCGCAGTCTGGCCACCCATGGTGGGCAGGATGGCGTCCGGGCGCTCTTTCTTGATGATCTCGCGCACCACTTCCCAGGTGATGGGCTCGATGTAGGTGGCGTCGGCCATCTCCGGGTCGGTCATGATGGTGGCCGGGTTGGAGTTCACCAGAATGACGCGGTAGCCCTCCTCGCGCAGGGCCTTGCAGGCCTGGGCGCCGGAGTAGTCGAATTCGCAGGCCTGGCCGATGACGATGGGGCCGGCGCCGAGGATCAGGATGCTCTGTAGGTCGTTA
Organism: Aeromonas sp. QDB39; assembly: GCF_027707585.1. NCBI lineage: Bacteria > Pseudomonadati > Pseudomonadota > Gammaproteobacteria > Aeromonadales > Aeromonadaceae > Aeromonas > Aeromonas sp. QDB39. The sequence goes on from NZ_JAPCIV010000035.1 coordinate 19,637, forward strand.
CGTTTTGGCATGGCTTCTCTTTTCCTCTTAAGCGCGATACTGCTTGATCAATTCAATAAAGTGGTCGAACAGACCGGCACAGTCGTGCGGACCCGGGCTCGCTTCGGGGTGACCCTGGAAGCTGAAGGCCGGCCGGTCGGTGCGATGGATGCCCTGCAGTGACCCGTCGAACAGGGAGACGTGGGTCGCGCGCAGGCAAGCCGGCAGGGTCTGCTCGTCCACCGCAAAACCGTGGTTCTGGGCGGTGATCATGACGGTGTTGTCGTCCAGGCTCTTCACCGGGTGGTTGGCACCGTGGTGGCCGAACTTCATCTTGATGGTCTTGGCGCCGGAGGCCAGACCCAGCAGCTGGTGACCCAGGCAGATGCCGAACACCGGGATATTGGTCTTGAGGAAGGCCTCGATGGCCTCGATGGCGTAGTCGCACGGCTCGGGGTCACCGGGGCCGTTGGAGAGGAAGATGCCATCGGGGTTCAGCGCCAGTACCTCGGCAGCCGGGGTCTTGGCCGGCACCACGGTCAGGCGGCAGCCACGGTCCACCAGCATGCGCAGGATGTTGCGCTTGACGCCAAAGTCATAGGCTACCACGTGGTATTTGAGCTGGTCGGCAGCCGGGGTGACGTGCCCCTTGCCGAGCTGCCAGCTCCCTTCGGTCCAGTTGTACGCCTCGCCAATCGTGACCTCTTTGGCCAGGTCCATCCCCTTCAGACCGGGGAAGGCACGGGCCTGTTCGAGGGCATAGGCTTCATCTATCTGCTTGCCCGCCAGGATGCAGCCGGCCTGGGCGCCTTTCTCGCGCAGGATGCGGGTCAGTTTGCGGGTGTCGATGTCGGCGATGCCAACGATGTTGTGAGACTTGAGGTATTCGGAGAGGGATTGCTGATTGCGGAAATTGGAGGCAAGTATCGGAAGGTCCCGGATGATCAATCCCTGCGCGTGGATTTGACTGGACTCTTCATCTTCGCTGTTGGTGCCGGTGTTGCCTATATGGGGGTAAGTGAGGGTGACTATCTGACGGGAATAAGAGGGATCGGTGAGGATTTCCTGATAGCCCGTCATCGACGTATTGAAAACCACTTCACCAACGGAACATCCCTCGGCGCCTATCGACACGCCTTTGAACACAGTTCCATCTTCCAGCACTAGCAATGCAGTGTGATTCAAGACAACCTCCAGTTATTTAGCTTTAAATTCAGCAATTTACCTGGGTGTTGCGGGCTCGGTTCCGGCCTTGGACAGGACTCGAACCCGGCAGATTTCTGGCAAATTGGGCGCATTCTACTTAAAAACGATCGCATTTCAACGTCTTTTCTCATCTGAAATGCATCTAAATTCAATAAACAAGCAACATTACCCATTATCTATGCACTCAATCGCTTTGCAACCCCCACCCTGAAAAGAAAAGGCAAAAGTTGCTGCCAATCCAGACCAAGAGGCCACCATTGATACAAAAACCAATTTTTAATCCTTAAAAAACAATGTAATGAAGTTTCATATAAAAAATCTCAACGCCTGCAAGCAGCTTTTTTAGGGAGGATGAGTGGCCTTGAAAAATGTAAAACGTTTTTCTGTGTTTGAATTTTTAGTCTGTTTTGATGGATGTAAAAAAATGCCCTTGCAGGGGCTATTGAGGCCCAATTTCGTTACCAGCCGATGACATTTGTGCAATGGCAGATCCGGCGCAGCAGCAGAGAAGAAGGGTTTATGCCACTTCGCATTAAAATCGCTGCGTAATCGCCATTTATACAAAATCACCAATAAAAAACCCCGCATGAGCGGGGTTTTTAGCAGACGAACGGGCCGGGCAGCCCCTTCGGGCGCACCACGGGGACCTGGGTGTCAGCTGATCTGATTACTTGAGGCCGAGCACGTCCTGCATGTCATAGAGGCCGGCACCCTGCCCCTTGAGCCACTTGCTGGCGCGCACTGCACCGTTGGCGAAGGTGAGGCGGCTGGAGGCCTTGTGGCTGATCTCCACCCGCTCGCCGATGTCGGCGAACATGACGGTGTGATCCCCCACCAGATCGCCGGCGCGAATGGTGGCAAAGCCGATGGTGTTGCGATCCCGCTCGCCGGTGATCCCCTCGCGGCCGTAGACGGCGCACTCTTTCAAGTCACGTCCGAGCGTCTTGGCCACCACCTCGCCCATGGAGAGCGCGGTGCCGGACGGGGCATCCACCTTGTGTCTGTGGTGCCCCTCGATGATCTCGATGTCGGTGTAATCCCCCATCACCTTGGCGGCCTGCTCCAGCAGCTTGAACACCAGGTTGACGCCGACCGAGTAGTTGGAGGCGAAGACGATGCCGATCTCGCCGGCGGCGGCCTTGAGCGCCGCCTTGCCCGCGTCGTCAAAGCCGGTGGTGCCGATCACCATCTGCTTGTGGTGGGCCCGGGCGAAGGCCAGGTTGGCCAGGGTCACCTCGGGGCGGGTGAAGTCGATGATGAGATCAAACTCGTCCCGTACCTTGTCCAGGCTGTCGCTGATGATGACGCCGAGCCGACCCAGCCCGTTGAGTTCACCGGCATCCAGCCCGATCACGGCGGAGCCCGGTCGCTCCAGCGCCGCCCCGACCACCACGCCCTCGGCATGGCTGATCGCCTCCAGCAGCACCTTGCCCATACGACCATTACAGCCCATCACGGCCACACGGATCGGATTGTCCATCTCCACCCTCTCATCTCTATTAAGGAAAGAGACCGTTTTACCAGCCTGCGCCCGCTTTGAAAAGCCCGCCGTGGCTGCCGTTAGTCGCCCGAAAATTCAACAACATACCTCTTTAAATCCGAATATTTGACGGATTTAATCAATTAAGCAAAATCATCAGACAAAAAGCAGTATCCATCTGGACGGCTATCTTGACCCGGCGGGCACGACTCACTACTGTAGACGCCCCATAGCGGCAGGATGCCCGCCACGCTCACCCCACTGCGGGCTGGCTGAGACAGGGAGGTCATGTTCAACCATCGAGGAACACATGATCCAGACTCAACCCAGCGCCAGAGCCCTGCTGCCTCTGCTGGTCTTTCTTGCTCTCTTTATCGGTACCGGCACCTGGCTGACCCTGCAAGGGGTCGAGTTTGCCTTCTATCAGCTGCCCGCCCCCGTCGCCGCCCTCCCCGCCGTCATGCTGGCGCTGGTGCTGGGCAAGGAGGGGTTCAACAAGAACCTCGAGACCTTCTTCAAGGGGGTCGGTGACAGCAACATCATGGCGATGTGCCTCATCTATCTGCTGGCGGGTGCCTTCGCCACGGTGGCCAAGGCCACCGGCGGGGTGGATGCCACGGTCGCGCTCGGCCTCTCCCTCATCCCCGGCTGGTTCCTGCTGCCGGGGCTGTTCCTCATCTCCGCCTTCATCGCCACCGCCATGGGCACCTCCATGGGGACCATTGGCGCCGTGGCACCGGTGGCGCTCGGCGTGGCCCAGGCTGCCGGCATCGATCCGGTGCTGATGGCCGGCACCATCCTCTCCGGCGCCATGTTTGGTGACAACCTCTCCATCATCTCCGACACCACCATTGCGGCCACCCGCAGCCAGGGCTGCGAGATGAAGGACAAGTTTCGCGAGAACTTCAAGATTGCCGCCCCGGCCGCCATCGGGGTGATCCTGCTCTATCTGACCCTGGGGTCGGTCGGGGATGCCCCCGCCACCGAGGCCCATGTCGAGCTGCTCAAGGTGATGCCCTACCTGCTGATCCTGGTGCTGGCCCTCTCCGGCATGAACGTCTTCATGGTGCTGGGGCTCGGCATTCTGGCGGCCGGCGGGGTCGGCCTGCTGGGAGATTACCCCCTCGGCCAGTTCAGCAAGGACATCTATCAGGGCTTCACCGGCATGCAGGAGATCTTCCTGCTCTCCATGCTGATCGGTGGCCTCGGCGCCCTGATGGAGCGCCAGGGGGGGCTGGCCTGGATAAGCGCCCGCATCAGCGCCCTCATCGCCCGCTTCACCCGTCAGCATGACGGCGAGCAGAACGAGAAGGCGGCCGAGCTCGGCATCGCCGGGGTGGTGAGCCTCACCAACCTCTGCACCGCCAACAACACGGTGGCCATCATAGTCGCCAGCAAGGTGGCCAAGGAGCTGGCGGATCACCACGGGGTCACCCCGCGCCGCGCCGCCTCCATGCTCGACATCTTCTCCTGCGTGGTGCAGGGGCTCATCCCCTGGGGCGCCCAGGCACTGCTGCTGGGCTCCATCTTCGCCCTCTCGCCACTGGCGGTGGTGAGCATGAGCTTCTACCCCATGGCGCTGGCGCTGGCCGCCCTGGTGGCGGTGTTCGTCAAACACCAGATGCGCAAAGCCGCCCACGCCTGATAGTGCGGCCGCCGGGTCCCCGAGGATCCGGCGGCCGAGCCACGCTGTTCAACCCGGCGCGGCCTTGTTAAGGTGATCGCCTGTCAGCGCGATCCGCTCGTCGCCCCCCGCCCGTTCATCAGAGGAGCCCCCATGCCGGATACCCAGCCTGAAAGACAATCCCTGCGCCAGCTCATCCGCCAGCGCAGAAAGAGCCTGACCCAGGCCGAGCAGCAGCAGGCGGCCCAACAGCTGGTTGCCCAGTTCAAGCTGCATCCCGAGATCCTGGCGGCCAGACGCATCGCCCTCTATCTGGCCAACGACGGCGAGCTCAATCCCCTGCCCGCCATCCACTGGCTGTGGGCCCAGCAAAAAGAGGTCTACCTGCCGGTGCTGCACCCCTTCACCCCGGGCCACCTGCTCTTCTTGCGCTACACCGCCACCAGCCCCATGACCCGCAACCGTTACGGCATCGCCGAGCCGGAGCTCGACATGCAGCAGGTGGTGCCCCACAGCACCCTCGATCTGATTTGTACGCCGCTGGTGGCGTTCGATGCGACAGGCAACCGGCTCGGCATGGGCGGCGGCTACTACGATCGCACCCTCGCCTGCTGGCATGAACATCGGCTCGGCCCCAAGCCACTGGGGCTCGCCCACGACTGCCAGCAGGTGGACGCGGTGCCGCAAGAGGAGTGGGACGTTCCGCTGCCCCAGATCATCACCCCCAGCCGCTGCTGGCACTTTCCCGGCTAGGACCATCCGCCCCCTCTGCCGCTATCGTCACTCCCTGCTGCCACAGCCATGATGCAATGACATGGCACAATAAACAGGCAAACGATTTACATCTTGCGACTTTTTGGCCCGGAACGTGAGCTGGGTGGTCGCTCTGGGGGGGCGGCTTGGATATAATGCGGCCGCTTTTTTCCAAAGGATCGATCATGACTCAAGATGAAATGAAGAAGGCGGCCGGTTGGGCTGCGCTCAAGTATGTGGTTACCGGCACCATCGTCGGGGTAGGCACCGGCTCTACCGTCAACCACTTCATCGATGCACTGGCGACCATGAAGGACGAGATCAAGGGGGCGGTATCCAGCTCCGTGGCCTCCACCGAACGCCTCAAGGGCTTCGGCATCACAGTGTATGACCTCAACGAGATCGACGCCCTCTCCGTCTACGTGGACGGTGCCGACGAGATCAACGGCACCCGCGACATGATCAAGGGCGGTGGCGCAGCCCTCACCCGCGAGAAGATCGTCGCCGCCGTGGCCGACAAGTTCATCTGCATCATCGACAACACCAAGACAGTCGACGTGCTGGGCACCTTCCCGCTGCCGGTGGAAGTGATCCCCATGGCCCGCGAATACGTGGCCCGCGAGATCAGAAAACTCGGCGGCAACCCGGTCTGGCGTGAAGGGGTGGTCACCGACAACGGCAACCACATCCTGGACGTGAAAGGCATGGCCATCAGCGATGCCAAGGGGCTGGAAGTGCAGCTCAATGCCATCGTCGGCACCGTCACCAACGGCCTGTTCGCCCACCGTGGGGCAGATGTAGTGCTGATTGGTACTCCCGACGGGGTCATCACCCAATAAGGTTGCCTGCCAAGACGCCGCTCAATGGCATCATGGTCGGCACCGTCACCAACGGTCTGTTCGCCCACCGTGGTGCAGACGTGGTGCTGATTGGTACTCCCGATGGGGTCGTCACCCAATAAGGTTGCCTGCCAAGAGGCAGCTCAACAGGGGTGGTCCCCGATCATCGCCCCGCAATGCAAGACGGCGCCCCATGGCGCCGTTTTTATTGGTTGCTCAATGAGTTGCAAACCCTCGTTTACAACTATCGTTGAAAACTTCAAAGAATTTGACTTTCGTCACAAACATTCCCTCTCCCAAACGTTTTTGCTACTTTACGGTTTTCTTCACACACCATATCTGCACTCACTTTTGCAAACATAGAGGGATCGTCATGACTGCCAAGTTTTCACTGGACAAGGATAAAATCAAGGTACTGCTGCTGGAGGGGGTTCACCCCAACACGGTGGAAACCTTTCGTGCCGCAGGTTACACCAGTGTGGAGTATCTGAAGACCTCTCTCTCCGAAGAAGATCTGATCGAGCGCATTCGTGACGTGCATTTCGTGGGGCTGCGCTCGCGCACCCAGATCACCGAAAAGGTGCTGGATGCCGCCAACAAGCTGGTGGCCATCGGCTGCTTCTGCATCGGCACCAACCAGGTCGAGCTCGACGCCGCCCATCTGCGCGGCATCCCGGTGTTCAACGCCCCCTTCTCAAACACCCGCTCGGTGGCCGAACTGGTGCTGGGCGAGATCCTGCTGCTGCTGCGCGGCATCCCGGAGAAGAACGCCAAGTGCCATCGCGGTGTGTGGGAAAAGCTGGCCAACCGTTCGGTGGAAGCCCGTGGCAAGAAGCTCGGCATCATCGGCTACGGCCACATCGGCACCCAGCTCGGCATCATCGCCGAGAGCATCGGCATGAAGGTCTACTACTACGACATCGAGAACAAGCTCTCGCTCGGCAACGCCATCCAGGTGCCGAGCATGGTCGAGCTGCTCAACATGTCCGACGTCATCAGCCTGCACGTGCCTGAGACCGCCTCCACCAAGGATCTGATCGGTGCCGAGCAACTGCGCATGATGAAACCGGGCGCCATCTTCATCAACGCCTCCCGCGGTACCGTGGTGGACATCGATGCCCTGGCCGACGTCATCAAGAGCGGTCACATCTCCGGCGCCGCCATCGACGTCTTCCCCAGCGAGCCCAAGTCCAATGACGAGGAGTTCCTCACCCCGCTGCGCGGGCTGGACAACGTGATCCTGACCCCTCACATCGGCGGCTCCACCCAGGAAGCCCAGGAGAACATCGGGCTGGAAGTGGCCAACAAGCTGGTCAAATACTCCGACAACGGCTCCACCCTCTCCGCCGTCAACTTCCCCGAGGTCTCCCTGCCCGGCCACAAGGGCTCCAGCCGCCTGCTGCACATTCACCGCAACCAGCCCGGCGTGATGAACCAGATCAACCAGATCTTCGCCGACGAGGGGATCAACATCGCCGGTCAATACCTGCAGACCAGCAGCCACATCGGCTACGTGGTGATCGACGTGGAGACCGAGCACAGCGAGAAGGCGCTGGCCAAGCTCAAGGAGATCGGCGGCACCATCCGTGCCCGTATTCTGCACTGATTGGCCTGCAGAGCCGTCCAGCAAAAAGCCCGTCGTGATGACGGGCTTTTTTATGCTGCGATGCTAAGCGCACATCCGCATCGTTGCTCTTTTGCCCCTTCTCCCCTCGCGGGAGAAGGGTTGGGGATGAGGGGGAGAAGAGACCTCCCTCACCCAGTCATCTCCCAAAGGAGAGAGCAATGACGCGAGAGAAAATGCGGTCTGACTTACCACCAACCCAGCAGGTTGCGGCCAACCAAAGCGCCCCACACCAGGGCGTTCAGGGCCAGCGCGATAAAGACGGCAGCGGAGCCCAGATCCTTGGCGCGACCGGAGAGCTCGTGATGTTCGGAGCCGATGCGATCCACCACCGCCTCGACCGCGGAGTTGAGCACCTCGACGATCACCACCAGCCAGCTGATGCAGACCAGCAGCAGGATTTGCTCGAGGGTATCGCCGATCCAGAACGCCAGCGGCATCAACAGCAGGATCAGCATCAGCTCCTGCCGGAAGGCCGCCTCGTTGATCCAGGCTGACTTGAGCCCCTTCATGCTGTAACCGGTTGCATTGATGATGCGGGTGACCCCGGTTGCCCCTGGCTTTGCCACGCTATCTACCTCATTTGGAATCGTTTTGGGGCTCACATCCTATCAGAGCCCCTCGAGGTTTCCATCAGGGGTTTTTTGCTTTATTTTATCCCTTTGCCTCTTCGGCACTCAGTCATTGCTACTGCCCACGCCACCCATTTCGAGAATCGAGTCGTATGTCCATTCACACCGATGAATTGCGCACCCGTCGCCTGGAGTCCCTGATCACTCCCAGCGAACTGGCGCACGCCTTCCCGTTAAGCGACACCGTTGCCCAGAATCTGCTGGATGCCCGCCGCGAAGTGGAAGCGATCCTGGCCGGTGAGGATCAGCGCCTGCTGGTCATCGTCGGTCCCTGCTCCATTCACGATCCGGCCGCCGCCCACGAGTACGCCCTGCGCCTCAATGCCCTGCGCGAGCAGTATAAAGAGAGCCTGTGCATCGTGATGCGCACCTACTTCGAGAAGCCGCGCACCATCGTCGGCTGGAAAGGCCTCATCAATGATCCGCGCCTCGATGGCAGCTTCGACGTCAACGAAGGGCTGAAACTGGCCCGCAAGCTGCTGGTGGACATCAACGCCCTCGGCATGCCCACCGCCACCGAGTTCCTCGACATGGTGACCGGCCAGTACATCAGCGATCTCATCACCTGGGGCGCCATCGGCGCGCGCACCACCGAATCCCAGGTGCACCGCGAAATGGCCTCTGCCCTCTCCTGCCCGGTCGGCTTCAAGAACGGCACCGACGGCAACACCCGCATCGCCATCGATGCGGTGCGCGCCGCCCGTCACAGCCACATCTTCTATTCCCCGGACAAGGACGGCAAGATGACCATCTACCGTACCGCCGGCAACCCCTATGGCCACGTGATCCTGCGCGGCGGCCACCGCCCCAACTACGACACCGCCAGCATCGATGAAGCGTGCGAAGCGCTGGCCGACGTCGGCCTGCCCGAGCGGCTGGTGGTGGATTTCAGCCACGGCAACAGCATGAAGGATCATCGTCGTCAGCTGCTGGTGGCGCAGGACATCTGTGATCAGCTGCGCCGCGGCCGCACCGGCATCGCCGGCATCATGGCCGAGAGCTTCCTGGTGGAAGGGCGGCAGGATGTGGAGAACGGCTGCGCCGTCACCTTCGGCCAGAGCATCACCGATGCCTGTCTGTCGTGGAGCGACACCGAAACCCTGCTGGCCATGCTGGCAGAAGCCGCCCAGGTGCGCCTTGCCAAGCAGCAGGCCTGAGTGCGGATGACGAACGCCGACTGGCGGATAGTGCCCCTCGACGAGACGCGGCTGGCGCAGTGGGCAACCCTGCGCCAGCAGTTGTGGCCGCACCACGGGATGGCGGCCCATCTGCAGGAAGGGGCCGAACTGCTGGCCGCTGCCCATCTCAACGCCTTTCTGGTGCTGGATGCGCAGAGCCAGGCGGTGGCCTTTGCCGATGCCGCCCTGCGCCACGATTACGTGAACGGCTGCGAGAGCAGCCCGGTGGTCTATCTGGAAGGGGTCTATGTGCAGCCGGCTTCACGCCGGTGCGGGTTGGCCCAGGCCTTGATTGCCCGGGTGGCCCAGTGGGGTCGCGAGCTGGGTTGTCGCGAGCTGGCCTCCGATGCCGCCATCGACAACCTCGCCTCCCAGCAACTGCACCAGCGACTCGGCTTTGCCGAAACGGAGCGGGTCGTCTTCTTCAAAAAGGCCCTCGGCTGACGCCAGGGCCTTGCTTGTCTCTCACAGGCTCGGCATAAACCAGACCCGGCCACCCGCCTCGATGCGATCGGTCTTTATCTGAAACACCTGCGCCAGCAGCGCCTCGTCCACCAGCTCGACGCCCCCCTCCCGCACCACCCGTCCCTGTTGCAGACAGAGCAGGCGATCGGCCCAGTCGATGGCCAGGTTGATGTCGTGGATGGCGAGCACCACCAGCAACCCCTGCCCGGTCAGCTGCTTGAGCAGCCGCAGCAGCGCCAGCTGATGGTGCAGATCCAGCCCCGCCAGCGGTTCGTCCAGCAGCAGTACCCGTCCGCCAGGGTTGAGGCTCGGCCACACCTGCAGCAGGGTGCGGGCGATCAGCACCCGCTGCTGCTCCCCGCCAGACAGCCGGCTGAAGTCCCGCGCCAGCAAGGCTTCCAGCTCCAGCGCCTGACACAGCGCCTGAATAGCCTCGTTCTGTCTGCTCGCGGGTTGAGCCTCATCGAGCCCCAGGCTCAGCACCTGGAACACCGGGATATGGAACAGCTGGGGCTGGCGCTGGGGCAGCATGGCGCGCCGCTGTGCCAGCGCCGGCCAGCTCAAGTCCACCAGCGACGCCCCGCCGATGCGCACCTCCCCTTGCCCCGGCAAGAGGCCGGCCAGGGCGCCGAGCAGGGTCGACTTGCCGCTGCCGTTGGGGCCGAGCAGGGCCACCAGCTGGCCCCCCTGCCAGGCAAGGTCAAGAGGGGCGAGCCGGTTGGCGACGGCCAGGGCGCGGGCCGCCAGCAAGGGGGGCTGACCCCCGAGGTGATCAGGTGCTGGCATGGGCATCTTGCCTCAACAACAGATAGATGAAGAGCGGAGCGCCGACCGAGGCAGTGATGACCCCGATGGGCAGCTCCCCCGCCTGCAGGGCGGAGCGGGCGATGAGATCGGCCGCCAGCAGCAGGGCGCCGCCCCCCAGCGCCGAGGCGGGCAGCAGGAAGCGTTGATCGCTGCCGCCGCACAGGCGCAGCAGATGGGGCACCACCAGCCCGACGAAGCCGATGACGCCGCACAGCGCTACCGCCATGCCGGTGAGCAGGCACACCGCCAGCACCAGCCGCACCCGCATCTTGTCCACATCGAGCCCCATCAGGCGGGCCTGGGTCTCTCCCAGCAGCAGTTGCTGCAGCGCCTTGCCCTGCCAACCGAGCCAGCCGAGGGCCAGCGGGAACAGCAGCCACCACCAGGCCAGTTGTTGGCTGCCGTAGGCCAGGCTGCCCATCATCCAGAACATGAATTCACGCAGGGAGCCGTCATCGGCAAAGTACATCAGCCAGGTCATGGCGGCGTTGGTGAGGATGCCGATGGCGACCCCGAACAGCAGCAGCCGGGCGTGGCCGAGCCGAGCCCGGCGCGCCAGCCGAATGAGCAGCATGGTCACCAGCAGGGCGCCGCCGAAGGCCGCCAGCGACAGCCCCCAGCCCGGCAGATAAACGCCGAGGGCCTTGGCCACCGCCATCGCCACCATGGCGGCCAATCCCGCCCCGCTCGAGACGCCGAGCAGGCCGGGTTCGGCCACCGGGTTGTGCAGCATCACCTGCAGCACGGCGCCACCGCAGGCGAGCGCCGCCCCCGCCAGCAGGGCCAGCAGGGCGCGCGGCAGGCGCAGCTCCAGCAGGATGCGCTGCTCGAGATCCCCCAGCGGCTGCCAGGGCAGCAAGACGAATTCGCCCCAGGCGAGGGAGCAGAAAAACAGCGCCAGGGTCAGCAGCAGCAGGCCGAGCAACCAGCGCCGCTGCCAGCGCCGCTGGCGGGCGAGCAAAGAGAGATACACAGAGGCTCTCCGAAGGTGAGAACGAGCCAGCGCCAGAGCCTGTCGAGCAACTGGCGCGAGTCATGAAAAACGCATGATAACAGCGTGTTACTACCCGAGGTCAAGGCTGGTAAGGCTTGGCGAGGGCGGCAATTTCGCCGCTTGCCACCAGCTCCTGCAGGGCCAGGGCCAGCGGTTGCTGCAGCGCCTGATGGGGGGAGTGCTTGCTCATGCCCAGATAGAGCACCACAGGTTGCGGTGGCTGATAGGCCGCCTTGAGCAGGCCGGCCTCGTTGTCCTGGCTCAGGGCGTAGTCCACCTGGCAGTCGGTGCCGATCATCAGCGGCAGGTGGCCGCGCTGCACCATGCGCAGCAGCTGATCCTCGGTGGGTACCCCGTGCTTGTCGAGCCGGTTGTCGGCATCAAAGGGGGCAAAATAGGCCGAATTGAGCACATAGCCCACCTTCTTGCCCTGCAGGTCGGCGTAGGTGCGCAGGGTCGATACCGCCGCAGCCTTGCCGTAGAAGGCCGGCCGACACTGATAGTAGGCCGGCTGCAGATAATCGATGAAGGCTGCCCGCTCCGCCGTCATCGCCAGCCCGATCATGAGGTCGACCTGGCCGGTCTGCATCTGCTTGAGTGCCCGCCCCCAGGGCACCCGTTTCACCTCGAAGCGGATGCCGCTGCGGCGCTGCAACTGCTGCAAGATGTCCATGTCCAGTCCGCCGAAGCGGCCGTCCGGCTGCACTATCCGAAACGGCGGCCAGACATCGGTGGCCACCGTCAGGGTCGGCGCCCCATGCACCAGGCAGGCAAACAGCAGACCAAGCACACCCCAGCTTGTCTTGCCCATCCCGTACAACCCTCTGTGACTTCATCCTTGATGGATTAAAAATACCCTGCCGCCCCACTTATGAAAACCCGTGGTTCGGAGATAAAATGCGATTGATTTTAAAGGAGAACCTAATGAACCCTATCTTTACCAGCATCGGCCTGCTGCTGTGCAGCAACGTCTTCATGACCTTCGCCTGGTATGCCCACCTCAAGAGCATGAATCACAAACCCTGGATCATCGCCGCCCTGGTGAGCTGGGGCATAGCGTTGTTCGAATACCTGTTGCAGGTGCCTGCCAACCGCATCGGCCACACCGTACTCTCCGTCGGCCAGCTCAAGATCCTGCAGGAGGTGATCACCCTCACCGTGTTCGTCCCCTTCTCCATCTTCTATCTGAAAGAGGATCTGAAATGGGATTACCTGTGGGCCGGCCTGTGCATCCTGGGCGCGGTGTTTTTTGTCTTTCGCGAGAAACTCACCGGCGCCTGACGCTGTACACTCAATGACATTCGATGTAATTGCATCTGCTTGATAGACGAGGCAAAACCAATGGAATTGCGAGACATGCTACAGATCCTGGCCAAGCAGGATGGCTCCGACCTCTATCTGTCGACCGGCGCCCCCCCTTGCGCCAAGTTCAACGGCGGCCTGCGTCCGCTCAGTGAAACGCCGCTCGAGCCCGGCGAGGTGGCCAGAATAGCCGACGCCATCATGGACGGCGAGCAAAAGCAGCAGTTCGAGCGGGAGCTGGAGATGAACCTCGCCATCTCGCTGCCCCAGATCGGCCGCTTTCGGATCAACATCTTCAAGCAGCGCAACGAAGTGTCGCTGGTGGCGCGCAACATCAAGACCGAGATCCCCCGCTTCGAGGATCTGAAACTGCCCCCCGTGCTGCTCGACACCATCATGGAGAAGCGCGGCCTGGTGCTGTTCGTCGGCGGTACCGGCTCGGGTAAGTCCACCTCGCTCGCGGCCCTCATCGACCATCGCAACCGCAACAGCGGCGGCCACATCATCACCATCGAGGATCCGGTGGAGTTCGTGCACCGTCACCGCAAAAGCATCATCAACCAGCGCGAGGTGGGGGTGGACACCCGCAGCTTCCACGCCGCCCTGAAGAACACCCTGCGCCAGGCGCCGGACGTCATCCTTATCGGCGAGATCCGCGATCGCGAGACCATGGAGCATGCGCTGGCCTTCTCCGAGACCGGCCACCTGGCCATCTCCACCTTGCACGCCAACAACGCCAACCAGGCGCTGGACCGCATCATCAACTTCTTCCCGGAAGAGCGCCGCCCCCAGCTGCTCAACGACCTTGGCAACAACCTCAAGGCCTTTGTCTCCCAGCGGCTGGTCAAAACCAGCGACGGTGGTCGCCGGGCAGCGGTGGAGATCATGCTGGGCACCCACACCATTCGCGACATGATCAAACGCGGCGAATTTGGCGGCCTCAAGGAGGTGATGGAGAAATCCAAGGCCCTCGGCATGGTCACCTTCGACAGCGCCCTGTTCGATCTGGTGGTAGAGGGCGTGATCGACGAGGAGGAGGCGGTGAAAAACGCCGACTCGGCCAACAACCTGCGCCTCAAGATCAAGCTGTGGAAGGAGAAGGGCCAGATCGCAAGCAGCAGCGATGCCACCGGCTGGAGCCTCGAACCCACCAAGGATGAAAAAGACGATCTGTTCTGACCTCGCCCGCCCCCTGACGGCCCCTGCAAACACCTGCTTCGGCGGGTGTTTGCACAAGAAACGCCCGCATCTAGCCGCCCCTCAACACCACCGCCCTCCCCGCCAGCCCAGCGCCGCCGTGACATCTGGTGAACTATCGCGCCATCTGCGACAGATTTTGTCATCACAAATGACAAAACCATCACTTCACCGCAAAACCGTGTGAGAAGTGTGAGTGAAAGCACTTTCATACTGGCTTCAAAGGAGGTAGTATCAAGGAGTTCTATCAATAAAGGGGTATTCAATGTTGTTACAACCTGCCAATACAGCACAGTCCAGACAGTTGCTGAACGAGACCATGGCCTTGGTTCTCGCAGGAGGGCGGGGCAGTCGCCTCAAACAGTTGACGGACAACAGGGCGAAACCGGCAGTGCATTTCGGCGGCAAGTTCCGCATCATCGACTTCGTACTCTCCAACTGCATCAACTCCGGCATTCGCCGGGTCGGGGTGGTGACCCAATACAAATCCCACAGCCTGCTGCGCCACCTGCAGTCCGGCTGGTCCTTTCTGCGCTACCAGATGAACGAGTTCATCGACCTGCTGCCCGCCCAGCAACGGGTGGACGAGGTCAACTGGTATCGCGGCACCGCCGATGCGGTCTACCAGAATCTGGACATCATTCGCGATCACGGCCCCAAGTATGTGGTGGTGCTGGCAGGGGATCACATCTACAAGATGGATTACGCCGCCATGCTGCTCGATCACGTCAACATGGGGGCCAGGGTGACGGTAGCCTGCATCGAGGTGCCGCGGGATGAGGCGAGCGCCTTCGGGGTGATGGCGGTGGATGGGGATCGCAAGATCAATGCCTTCGTCGAGAAGCCCGCCAACCCGCCTGCCATGCCGGGCAAGCCCGACACCGCGCTGGCCTCCATGGGGGTCTACATCTTCGAGGCCGACTACCTCTACCAGTTGCTGGAAGAGGATCTCGCCAATCCGGCCTCCCACCACGATTTCGGCATGGACGTGATCCCGCGGGTGGTGCAAGAGGGCACCGCCTACGCCCACCCGTTCAGCATGTCCTGTGTCGGCTGCTGCCCGCAAAAGCGCCCCTACTGGCGCGACGTGGGCACGGTGGATTCGTTCTGGGAAGCCAACATGGATCTCGCCTCCGTCACCCCGGAGCTCGACATCTACGATCAGGACTGGCCCATCTGGACCAGCCAGAACATGACCCCGCCCGCCAAGTTCGTGCAGGACAGAAACGGCCAGCACGGCATGACCATCAACTCCATGTTTGCCGGCGGCACCATCGTCAGCGGCTCCTTCATCGTGAGCTCGGTGCTGTTTACCAATGTGCGGGTCGACTCCTTCTGCACCCTGGATCAGGCGGTGATCTTCCCCGGGGTCGAGATAGGCCCGGGCTGCCGGCTGCGCCGGGTGGTGATCGACAAGGGCTGCAAGCTGCCGGAAGGGCTGGTGGTGGGGGAAAACGCCTGCGAGGATGCCCGCCGCTTCTACCGCTCCGAGCAGGGCATAGTGCTGGTCACCAAGGAGATGCTGGCCAGATTGTGATGCCGAACAGTCATAGCAGAGGGAGTCATAGAGGCTCCCTTTTTACATTTGCTTACCGCTCGCCCCTTGCCTGACAGGCCGCCGGGCATGCTACTCTGCGCTCGGCCCTGCCTTCGTCTCACCATGGAATCGCATATGAAAAAACTGGATGTTGCCCGCCTTGCCAGCCTCGCCGACGAGGCCGCCCACTCCCCGCGCCTGCGCATGAACCACAACCTGCATCAGGAGCTGGCCGACCCCATCCAGCGCCTGGCCATCGCCATGGAGCCGGGCACCTATATCCGCCCCCATCGCCACCTGCAGACCTGGGAGCTGCTCACCTCGCTGCAAGGCCGCTTCGTGGTGCTCAACTTCGATGACGAGGGCACCGTCATTGCTCGCGCCGTGCTGGGGGAAGAGACCTCGGTGCTGGAAACCCCCATCGCCAGCTGGCATGCGGTGCTCTCTCTGGATCCCGGCGCCGTCATCTTCGAGGTGAAACACGGCCCCTACGCCCCCTTTCGGGAAGAGGACTTCGCCCCCTGGTCACCGGCGGTGGACGACATCCAGGGCCAGCAGGCGCTGATGGCCTGGTATCGCCACGCCGAGGTGGGTCAGCGCTGGCCGGGGCGCTGATCTGCCCCCCTTCTACGCCAACCCAGCGAACACGGCGAACACGCACCAATAAAAAAGACCCGCCAGTGGCGGGTATTTTTTATATCTGAATGCGGGGGTTCGGGCGTGAGCTCAGCCCTTCTGCACCAGACCAATCTGGCCCGGCTCGCACCACTCGAACATCACCTCCTGGCTCTTGCCGCAGCAGGAGCCACCACACACCTGAGTCTCCCGCTTGGCGACCCGCCCCTTGCGCATCCAGACGCCGAGCATGGCCTCCACCGCATCTTCCGAGGTGTGGAAGTGGCGGGCCAGCTCGCGCCGGCTCACCTTCTGCTGCGCGGCGAGGTACTCCCCCAGCTCGCGCAGGATCATAGGGTCACCACCTTGCGGGCGACGATGTCGCCGTGGCGACGACCGGCCCACCAGAGCAGCAGCAGGGAGCCGCCGTAGCTCGCCACCCAGAACAGGCTCTGCTCGGGGTGCGCGGCAAAGGTGGCCAGCTGATAGAAGACGGTGGCACACATGAAGGCCATGTAGTTGCACCAGGCCGCGGTCAGCAGGGCCCACTGGCGGCCGGTTTCCCGCACCAGGGCGCCCATGGCGGCGGCGCAGGGCATGTAGAGCAGCACGAACAACAGGTAGGCGAAGGCACCGGCCGCCCCGTCGAAGTGGCTCTGCATGTTGCCGTAGGTGGAGACGTCCACCTCCTGCGCCTCGGCGGCAGCTTTCTGGTCATCCAGGTTGCCCACCGCCAGCCCCATGGGGTCGGTCGGGTCGATGTCGGCCAGATTGGTGGCGACCGCGGCGATCGCCTCCTGGAAGCTGTTCACCAGGGAGAACTCGCTCGCCTCCTCTTCCCCGTCGCCGCTGCCGGCGTAGAGGCTGTTGAGGGTACCGACCACCGCCTCTTTGGCGAAGATGCCGGTGACGATGCCGACCGTGGCCTGCCAGTTGTCGTCGCGCACACCGATGGGGTGCAGCACCGGGGTCACCGCCTGGCTGATTTTGCTCAGCACCGAGCTCTCCTGATCCTGATGACCGAAGCTGCCGTCGGTGCCCAAGGAGTTGAGCACGCTCAGCACGGCGACCACCAGTACGATGGTTTTACCGGCGCCAAAGACGAAGGATTTGAGCTTCTGCCAGGTCTTGATGCCGACGTTGACCGGGCGCGGCCACTCGTAGTCCGGCATCTCCATCAGCATGGAGTCGCTCTTGCCCGGCAGCAGGGTGCTGCGCAGCAACAGGCCGGTGAGCACCGCCACCAGAATGCCGATGAGGTAGAGGCCGAACACCAGGTTCTGGCCAGATTCGGGGAAGAAGGCTACCGCGAACAGGGCGTACACCGGCAGGCGGGCACCGCACGACATGAAGGGGGCCATGGCCGAGGTCATCAGCCGCTCACGCTCGGAGTTGAGGGTGCGGGTCGCCATCACCGAGGGCACGGTGCAGCCAAAGCCCATCAGCATGGGGACGAACGCCTTGCCTGGCAGGCCGAGGCGGCGCATCAGGGCATCCACCACGAAAGCCGCGCGGGCCAGGTAGCCGGAGCTCTCCAGCACCGCCAGGAACAGGTAGAGGCAGCCGATCACCGGGATGAAGGTGGCAACGGTCTGCAAGCCCACCCCGAAGCCGTCCGCCAGGATGGCCCCCAGCCAGTCCGGCGCATGGATCAGCCCCAGCAGGTGGTGCACCCCGTCGACAAACAGGGCGCCGCCCATGATGTCGAAGAAGTCGATGAAGGCGCTGCCCACCTTGATGGCGAACATGAACATCAGGTACATCACCAGCAGGAAGAAGGGGATGCCGAACCAGCGGTTGAGCAGCACCCGATCGAGCCGCTCGCTCTGGGCCGCGGTGAGCTTGCCCTTCTGCTGGCAAGCCTGGGCGGCCCACTGGTGAATGTGGCCGTAACGGATATCCGCCAGCTGCAGGTCAACGTCCTGCCCGTGGTGGGCGCGGGCCACCACGTTGGCGGCGGCGGCCTGCTGGCCGGGCAGCAGGGTCTCCTGCATCACCGCATCCTCTTCCAGCAGGCGCAGGGCGCGGCCACGGGTGGTGAGGTGATGCGGGGCAAGCAGGGTCTCCAGCTCCGCCAGATCTTTTTCAAGCTCGCTGCCGTAGTCCAGCAACAGCGCCGGCTGCGGCTGGCCGATGAACTGCTGGATCTGGTTCTTGAAGGCGGCGACCTGCTGGCGGTTGTGGGCCGAGAGGGCCACCACCGGGCAGCCGAGGGTGTTGGCGAGCTTGCTCTCGTCGATGGTGATGCGCCGCTTTTGCAGGATATCCATCTTGTTGAGCACCACCACCATGGGCAGCCCCAGCTCGCGCAGTTGCAGCGTGAGGTAGAGGGAGCGCTCCAGGTTGGCGGCGTCGATGACGTTGAGCAGCAGATCCGGCTGCTGGCCTTCCACGAAGCGGCTGGCGATCTGCTCGTCCAGGCTCCCCTCCTGGTTGGCCAGGCTGTAGATGCCGGGCAGGTCCATCAGTTTGTAGTCGTGGCCCTGGGCACTGAATTCGCCCATCTTCTTGTCGACGGTGACGCCGCTCCAGTTGCCCACCTGCTGGCGGGCCCCGGTCAGGGCGTTGAACAGGGAGGTCTTGCCGCTATTGGGGTTGCCGACGGTTACCAGGGAGTAGTTCATACCGGTTCGACCTCGATAGTGCTTTGACCAAGACGATTATTTTGTGAGGTGTGTTTCATACCGGCTCGACCTCGATTTGCTGGGCCAGACTTTTTTGCATGGAGAGGCAGATCCCCTGACACTGGATCTGCAGCGGATCCCCGAGCGGGGCCGCGCGCAAATAGATGACTTCAGTCTGGGGCAACAAGCCCATCACCATCAGCTTGCGCCGCAGGGGACGGGTCAATTGATTCATGTTCTTGATGCGAGCACTCTGTCCCGGTGACAACTGCGCGAGTACCATGACTGACTCCTGAAGTTAAACAATAATAATTCTCTTTTACTTGGGGCATTATAATCCGTGTTTTCAACGCTTATTTGAGTAAAATCAAACTCCGCTTAGCTAACCCACAAATAACTGCCATGAGTCACGACAACAACAGCCGCCTGGTTTACAGCACGGACGGCGGCATCATCAAAGAACAGAACCAGCCGCAATCCGCCTCCCCCTTCCCCACCGACGGGGTGGTACGCATCCGCCGCGAAACCAAGGGGCGCAAGGGCGCCGGGGTCATCACCATCCACGGCGTCCCGGCCGAACAGCAAAAGAGCCTCGCCACCCTGCTCAAGAAAAAGTGCGGCACCGGCGGCGGCCTGAAAGAGGGAGTGATCGAGATCCAGGGGGACAAACGGGATCTGATCAAGGCCGAGCTCGAGAAGGCCGGTTTCAGCGTCAAGCTGGTGGGCGGCTGATCCCCGCGCAGCCCGGCTTGCGTCACTTTCGCTTTTTCCCTAGAATGCCCGCTCCCATCGAGGGGGAGTAGTCTCGCCAGCCGGCCCCAAACCGGTTCGCGACCCTGATCAACATACTTGGTGCCAACTCACCATGGTCAGGGTGATCCACGCCAGCCGCGGATTTGACAAGACCTTTGACGGGCCAGTGCCAATACCGGGGACGGATGGCGCAGGCTTGTCTCAGGTATAACAATTCCGTCCCCCGGTCATTTTTATGGAAGCCTTGTTAACCTCAACCCTCAGCGTGGCCATCGCCGAAATCGGCGACAAGACCCAGCTGCTGGCGCTGTTGCTCATCTGTCGTTTTCGCAAGCCCTGGCCCATCATCGCCGGCATGCTGGCAGCCACCCTGCTCAACCACGCCGGCGCCGCCTGGCTTGGCGAGTTCATCAGCCGCTGGCTCGATCCCAAGGTGATGACCTACCTGGTGGCCGGTGCCTTCATCGCCATGGCCGCCTGGATCCTGGTGCCGGACAAGATGGACGACGAGGAGAGCCCGCTCGACAAATACGGCCCCTTCATGGCCACCTTCGTGCTGTTCTTCATCGCCGAGATCGGCGACAAGACCCAGATCGCCACCGTACTGCTGGCGGCCAAGTATGACTCGCTGACCCAGGTCATCACCGGCACCACCCTCGGCATGATGCTGGCCAACGTGCCAGTGGTGCTGCTTGGCAAGCTGGGGGCCGATCGCCTGCCGCTCAAGGGGATCCGCATCGCCTGCGCCATCCTGTTTGTGGGCCTCGGGGTGAGCACCCTGCTGTTCGCCTGACCCGGCCGGATCAGAAGGTGGCGAGGCAAGGGTGAGCACTTGCCGACGCAGCTCCCGCGCCCATGTCGTGTCCTTGCAAGCCCCGCCCTTTGGCGGGGCTTTTTGCATCCGCTTGCCGGGCTGGTTGCGCCCGCAGACGGGGGCTGCCAATAGGCGCCATGGCCGTGGCATAATGCGGC
Source organism: Aeromonas sp. QDB39 (assembly GCF_027707585.1). Classification (NCBI taxonomy): domain Bacteria; kingdom Pseudomonadati; phylum Pseudomonadota; class Gammaproteobacteria; order Aeromonadales; family Aeromonadaceae; genus Aeromonas; species Aeromonas sp. QDB39. The sequence goes on from NZ_JAPCIV010000035.1 coordinate 40,218, forward strand.
AAACCTGATGGAGCATCCCATGCACTTCACTTCAAGACAGACGCTGCTCGACTGGGTCAGGCGTGGACGCCTCGAGCGGGCCAGTCTGCCCGCCGCCCTCGCCCTGTGCGAGCTGCCCCCCGGCCCTGCCCGCTGGCAGTGGCTGTTCGATCGGCTGCTGCTCTGGCTTGGCAGCCTGTGCCTCGGCGCCGGCCTGGTGTTCTTCGTCGCCTTCAACTGGCAGGAGCTGGGCCGCCTCTCGCGCCTCGCGCTGCTGGAGCTGCCGCTGCTCGCCATGCTGCTGTTGCTGTGGCGCAAGCCCCTCGCCGACAGCCAGCGCCAGGCGCTGCTGCTCGCCATCGCCCTCAACATCGGTGCCCTGCTGGCACTGGTGGGGCAGACCTACCAGACCGGCGCCGATCCCTGGCAGCTGTTCGCCACCTGGGCGCTGATGCTGCTGCCGCTGGCGGCGCTCGGCCAGAGCCCGTTGCTGTGGACCTTGAGCTGGCTGCTCGGCCAGCTGGCGCTGGTGCTCTACTGGCGGCTCGGCCTGTTCAACTTCTTCTTCGCCTTCAACGAGGAGGCCCTCGGCTGGTGCCTGACCCTGTTCAACGCCGTCCTCTGGGGTATATTGCTGCTGGTGCCCGCTCACTACCGGCTGATGCCCTCCTGGCTGGCGGGGCTGGCCGCCGGGTTCGGCGTCACCCTGCTGACCCTGCTGGCGCTGTTCGATGTCGCCTCCCCCTGGGTCTGGCCGGCCTGGCTCGGCTGGCTGGCGGCCGCCTACCTGCGCTGGCACCACAGATTCATCGCCGGGCTCGCCATGGGCTGCCTGAGCCTCATCGTGGTGCTGCTGACCGCGCTCGGCAAATGGATGGAGCCGGATGTGGACGGCTTCCTGCTGCTCTGCCTCATCGCCATCGGCCTGTCGGTGGCGGCCAGCCGCTGGCTGCAACAACAACGGAGGCTCCATGAGTGATCTGACCCCCTGGCAGCGACTGCAACGGGCCCAACTGGTGGAAGGGGATGCCCCCCGTGACGACCAGCCCTACTGGTCGAGCCGCTTTCTGCTGGGCATGGTGGGCTGGATTGCCGCCCTGTTCCTGCTGTTCTTCCTGTTCATGTCGTTCTCCCAGCTCACCCGGGATGCCGACAGCGCCCTGCTGATGGGCGTCGTGCTGATGGTCATCGCCTTTTGCCTCAACCGCTTCGCCACCCGCAGCGATCTGTGGGATCAGTTCGTGCTGGCACTGGCGCTGGCCGGCGATGCCTGGCTGCTCTACGGGCTGCTCGATCGACTGGATCTGCACTCGGCTCCGCTCTGGTTCGGCCTCGCCCTGCTGTCGCTGGCCATCGCCGCTCTGTTCGAGCACTGGCTGATCCGGCTGTTCCACAGCTTCGCCGCCGCCATCCTGCTGGCGCTTGCCCTCGCCTGCCTCGGCCTGCAACTGCTGGCCCTGCCGCTGGTGATGACGGCGGTGGCCCTCTGCTGGCTGCAGGCAGAGCGCGATCCAGTGCGCCATCAGCTCTATGAATCCCTCACCCTGGGGCTGGCGCTCTCCCTGCTGGTGCTGGGGCGCCTGCACCACCCGCTGTGGGACGGTGGCGCCAGCATGCTCGACGAGCTGGGCCACTCCCGCCTGCCGCTCTGGCTCAACCCGCTGCTCTGCGCCGCCCTGTTGCTGGGGCTCATGATCAGGCTGAAACTGCCGCTGCTGTACGGGCTGCCGCTGGTGCTGATCAGCGCCCTCATTCCCGGCATGGGAGCCGGCGCCCTGGTGCTGGTGCTCGGCTTTTATGCCGGCAGCGTCGGCCTGATGACCCTGGCCGGCCTGCTGCTGGTCGGCTTCGGCTCCCTCTATTACTACGATCTGGGGCTGACCCTGATGACCAAATCCTGGCTGCTGCTGGGCTCGGGCGCCCTGCTGCTCGGCGCCCGCCAGCTGCTCAAACGGCTGAGCCTGCGGAGCCCCTCATGAGACGACTCGCCCTGCTGCTGACCGGCCTCGCCATCCTGGCGGCCATCAACATCACCGTCTGGCGCTACGAGCGCGCCATGAGCAGCGGCGAGGTGGTGCTGCTGCGCCTCGCCCCGGTCGACCCCCGCTCCCTGATGCAGGGGGATTACATGCGCCTCAACTACGAGCTGGCCCGCCAGCTCGGCAACCGGCAACAAGATGAGACCCCCGCCGACACCCTGGTGATCCGCCTCGACGAGCAACACGTCGCCAGCTGGGTGGAAGGGGGCAAGCCGGATCAGCTGGCCCGCGATGAGCGGCGGCTGCAGGTGCGCCGCAGCGATGGCCAGTGGCTCATCGGCCCCGACGCCTACTTCTTCGAAGAGGGCACCGGCGAGCAGTACGAGGCGGCGCGCTACGGCGAATTTCGCCTGCAGGAGAGTGGCAAGGCGCTGCTGGTGGGGCTTCGCGATGAGCAGCTAAAACCGGTGGGAAATACCAGAGCGCGCTGGTAACTACTGGCAATATCAGGCTTTTTTGCCCACACTAGGGCAAGATGGATCGCCCGCGCTACGCCAAGGAATGCCCATGAGGATAAGGTTTTGCGGTTGCCTGCTGCTGTTGTCATGCCTTGGCACGGCGCAGGCCGAGCTCGGCAAGCTGGAGTACCTGACCGAGGAGTATCCCCCCTACAACTTCACCGACCAGAGCGGTCAGCCCGGCGGGCTGGCGGTGGAGCTGCTGCAACTGATCTGGCAGCGCACCAAGACCCCCGCCCAGCCCATTCGCATCCTGCCCTGGGCGCGGGGTTACTACCTGCTGACCCAGAAACCCAACGTGGTGCTCTTCTCCACCGCCCGCACCGACACCCGCGACCCCCTGTTCAAGTGGGTATGCCCCATCGGTTACTCCGAGTACGTGCTGCTGGCCCACAAGCGCCGCCCCCTCACCCTCAGCGCCGTCGAGCAGATCAACGACTACCGCATCAGCGCCGTGCGCGCCGATGCCTCCGAACAGCTGCTGCTCAACCGTGGCATGGACGAGAGCCGCATCATCTCCGCCAACCGGCTGAGCCAGGCGCTGAAGATGCTGGTGTCGGGTCGTGCCGATCTGCTGGCCACCGGCAAGCTGGCGGGCTATGACGCCATCAAGGCGCTGCAGCTCGATGCCAATGACTTCACGGTGGCCTTCGTGCTGGATGCCGAGGAGCTCTGCTACGCCTTCAGTCGCCAGGTGGATGACGGCGTCATCAAGCAGTTCCAGCGCGCTCTCACCCAGGCGCTCGCCTCTTCGGAGTATCAGGGGCTGCGGCTCAAATACCTGCCCGCCCCCTGAGAAGGCCCGCGACCTCTCGCAGCCAGTGCGCGGCGAGTGGCGATTTGGCGGGCTTTGATAACACTTGAGAATGACGCTACACCCCACCAGGATGGCCAAGATGAAAAAATGGATTGGATTCGCCGCACTCGCGTTTGTCACCCTCGCCCAGGCCAGCCCGGAGCTTGGCAAGCTGCACTACCTCACCGAAGAGTACAAACCCTACAACTTCTCCAACGAATCCGGCGCCCCCACCGGGCTTGCCGTCGAGCTGCTGCAGCAAGTCTGGCAGAAGACCAATACCCCGCAGCAGCCCATCACCATCATGCCCTGGGCGCGGGGTTACTACTTGCTGACCCAGAAACCCAACGTGGTGCTCTTCTCCACCGCCCGCACCGAGGCGCGGGATCCGCTGTTCAAGTGGGCCTGCCCCATCGGCTATGCCGAGATCGTGCTGATGGGGCTGGCCAAGAGCCCGGTCACCATCGCCAAGCTGGAAGATGCCGAAAAGTACAACATAGGGGCGGTGCGGGCCGACGTGGGGGAGCAGCTGCTGCTCAACAACGGCTTTGACGAGCAGAAGATCATGACCGCCAACCGCCTGCCCCAGGCGCTCAAGATGCTCACCTCGGGCCGGGTCGATCTCATCTCCACCAACAAGACCACCATGCTGGATCTGATCGCCTCCCAGCAGCTGGATCCCGCCCAGTTCAAGGTATTCTGGATGCTGAGCTCGGAGCAGTTCTGCTTCGCCTTCAGCCACCCGGTGAGCGACGAGCTGGTCAAGGAGTTCCAGAGCGGCCTGACCCAGGTGCTGGCCAGCAGCGAGTTCCAGCAGATCCAGGCCAAGTACTTCCCCGCTCGCTGAGGGGCGGCATGAAAAAGGGGCCCGCCGGGGCCCCTTTTGCTTGTCTGTCTCGCCTGCGTAATCAGCTCGGCCGCCGGCGCTGGCGCTTGACCTCGTACATGCAGGCATCGGCCAGCCTCAGCGCCTCATCCACCGTGCTGCTGGCCGGATCGATGGCCACCACCCCCACGCTGGCGCCGGGGTAGTGCAGCAGGCCGGCGGGCACCTCGAGCTGCACCAGGCTCGCCTCGAACAGCCGGCGCTGAAAGCCCTGCACCGCCGCCTCCCGCGTCTCTTCGCCGCACTGCGGCCCCATTCCCACCGCCACGAACTCGTCGCCCCCCACCCGCGCCAGCAGATCGCTGCCGCGCAGCACGGTTGACAGCGCCGCGGCGACCCGCTGCAGCAGCAGGTCGCCGGTGTCGTGGCCGTGGGTATCGTTGATGGCCTTGAAGCCGTCGAGATCGATGAAACCGAGCAGCAGCGGATGCTCGACCCGCTCCGCCAGTGAAAACAGCCGGTTGAGCTCGTGCATCAGCGCCCGCCGGTTGGGCAGGCCGGTCAGCGGGTCGCTCAGCGCCTGGCGTGACAGCTCGTGGTTGGCCTGCTGCAACTGCTGCAGCAGCTGTTCGCGCTCCACCTGCTCAGCAATGAGCCGGGCAAAGAAGGCGATCAGGTGATCCGAGCCCGCCGTCAGCGGCTTTTGCTCGGCACTGGCGGCGCACAGGGTGCCATAGAGGGAGCCCGAAGGGGTCTGCACCGGGCAGCTCAGGTAGGTACGAATGCCAAGGGCCCGCGCCGCCTGGGAATCTCCCCAGCAGCTCGCCACATCCTCGGTGTAGAAGCGCCCCTCGTCGAGGGCCCGCCGGCAGAGGGCATCGCCCCACTGCACCGAGCCCCCCTCGGGGATCTGCAAGGTGGCGGCGTTGCGGGCAAAGCGGATATGTTGGGTGTCGTGACCAAGGTCGATTTCGGTCAGATAGGTGGATTCAAGCCCGGTGACCGTCTCGAGCATCTCCAGCAGCGGGCGGGTCAGGCTCTCCAGATCCCGCGCCCCGGTCACTTGCAGCGACAACGCCTGCAATATTCTGTCCATGCACACCTCCCTGCTTGCATGTCTATTCCTGAAACGATAGCCAACCCCGGGGACCCTTCACAAGCCGCGCGCCCCCGCCGTGGCACAAATTTTGCGGTTTTGGCGGCCTTTGTCGTCGAACGACCCTCGATTGTCCGGCAACGCGCTCCGTTTGCAGCCAATGCGGGGCGGCCCGGCCTGAGCCGTGGTGAGCGCCCCCTATTGAGGGCAGCCGTGCCTGTCGTGCGGCATTATTGGCTGCGGCTTGGCGAATGCTGTCGAAGGCTGGACCCATGATGGCCCCTGGCGCTCATCGCCTTTGTCAGTGGCGCAATCCCGCTCTGCCCCTCACTGCGCCCGGCGCTCTGCTTATCCTGCTTGTCTGCTTATCAGCCGGGTGCGGCGCTCATCTTCCATCACACCCCGGCCGCAGGTCAACCGCCGGTTGCCACTTTGCAGCAAAGGAGAAAAACCATTTAATTCTGATAGTTGCATCACTAATTTCATGGATTTGGATGGCCCCGCCGAAGCGGGTTCCGTAAGATGACCATCGGCCCCTGTTGGCCCCGAGTATTCATGGATGGTCAAGGGCGCAAGGTGGCGGCGACAGTCAGGGGCGGCAGCGTCTTTGGCGGAGACCAGCCGGTCTCCCGCGCCTGCGGCAAGGTACGAGGGTTGCACCCTCGACGGGCGTCCCCGTCAGCCTCGGGGGCTGCGCCCATGGCCCCGTGCGAATGCGACGCTTGGGGCAATGTGTAAGGTCGAATCGGGTCGAGTAGGGTCGATTAGCAAAGCGTAATCGTCCGCGGTAACCATCCCCTTTCCCTGCGGGAGACAGGTAGGGTGCGCATTGCACCGGGGAACGATCCCCTCTCCCCTTGTGGGAGAGGGCTAAGGTGAGGGGTTCGGTAACATCTTTGCTTGGCTAAATATCGCCGTCTAAATAGCACGGCTTCGCCGCGCAGGACACGAGGACTCCGTCCTCGACAGGGTTTCGCCACCGCTGCGCGGCTTGGCGAGTGACTTTGGAAAGACCCAAAGTCACCAAAAGTCTTCTCCCCCGCTTGTTCGCCCTCCTGCGTCGGGTTCCCTCGGTTCACCCGTTTGTCCCACGGCACGCGCCGATGGGCCATCCCTGGCCCAGCGGCACTCGCTCGGCGTCCTGCCTCGCGGCCTGGACAAACGGCCTCACCTCGGCGAACAACAGGGGGCAACACCTAACCTTAAGCCCCGAGGTTAGTTAACAACATCTTGTATCTTGTGTATTCGGGCAGTTAGCGGAAAAGACGTTATCTCTACTCCAACACCTAACCCACTGTCTGGTAAAGCCAGATAGTCACAACTATGCAACAGGCTAAAGCAACTTAGTTTCATTGATGAAAAAGTGAGCATAAATGCGACCGCACACCGTCCTATTGTTGTTTGACCTTATATTTAAGGCCGAGAATAAATATTTAGCAATGCTATAACCTTATTTCTAAAACTACGGCCCATGAGATGCTGTGACTTAAAATAGTAGAATAAGATAATTGGAAATTACATGAGCCAACATTTTGGCAAGTTGATTAGCATAATGGTGAATTAAATGTCATTAAAGCAGATAAGAATAAAAAACATACTTTCATTCGAAGATTGCTCAATTAATAGTTTTAGTGATTTTAATTGTATCATTGGCCAAAACAACGTTGGAAAATCAAACTTCCTTAAGATAATTCAATTTTTCTATTCCAAGTTGAATAGTGAATCTGTTATCCCTCCCTCTCTCAACTCCAACTATTCGAGTAAGGGATCTATCACTGTAGTTTATGATACAACACGACTTGAAGAGGTTATTAAAAGTCGAAAAACAAAGAGCTCATATCAGAAGCACATCTACAGTACACTTTTCAAAGATGATAATATTGATGACTTCTTCATGGTCAATAAACGAATAATTAGAGGCGAATTCTCATTAACACTAACAATAAATAATGATGGCTCTGTTCGTTGGTCAGACAAAGATAAAAATGTTCTTAAAGTAATAGCAAGAATATATCCGTTTTTTTTTCGTAGACACGCGAAGAATAAACTTATATGACTGGGACAAACTATGGAACACAGTAAGCCAGCTGAAATTTCTAAACACAAAATCCTTGAAGACAGAACAGATAATAAATTTCTTTGATGAAAAACTATCTGGAAAGAGCAATTCTTATAAAGATTATGTAAAAATCATTGGTGATTTAACCAAGGCTTCTCCATATGATTATCAGGATTTAGTTTTAAACTATATAAAGGTGGGACTAAGTGGACATAAATTCAATATTGATGGGTATGAATTAAATACGCAATCTGATGGTACAAACTCTCATCGCTTTATAGAGTTATTTCTGTCATTAATCATTAGCCTTACCAGGCGAGAATTCATTACCCCAATTGTTTATATTGATGAGCCAGAGCTAGGATTGCATCCAAAACTAAATGAAAGGCTGATCCATAACATACATAGCCTATATCGTAGCTTCAAAAAAAATAATACAAAAAAACAATTAGGAAAATATGCTACACCATACCCAACAGTAATAATGTCAACACATTCACCAAATATATTAAAGGCTATAATTAGATTATTTAAGGATGAGCGTGAGCATAACATATTCCATTTTACTTTAAATGAAAAAAGAATAACCCACGTCTCATTATTAAACTCAAGATTTAAAGACAAGAGATTCCTAAATATATTTAGTGACAATGAGGCTAGATTATTTTTTAGCGAGTTTATTCTTTTTGTAGAAGGTGAAACAGAACTTGAGCTATTTGGCAATCTAGAGCTAATAAATAAATTTCCATTTTTGAATAGAGTTGATGTATATAAAACAAATGAAGTTCTCTTGAAAGCAATGAATCCAAGAAATTCTAATGCATCTATACCTCACTTGACAATTTATGATGCGGACAAAATGGTCTCCTATGATTTTTCCGACAAGAAATTCAGGCTAAAAACCAAAGAGGTAAATTTGTTCGAAATATATAAAAACATGAGGTTCGCTCCTTTTTTTTCTCCAGACTATCATAACAAAAGAGTTCTAAGTAACATTATAAAAATACATGAAATCACGATTGAGCATGATAATAAAGGCATTGGATTTAAAAAATTAAGCTTTCTAGATTTCATATCGAGATGTAATCGCGTCCTATATAAAACGGACAGAATCCATATTACACCATCAACTGTTGAGGAGGTTTTAATATGTGACTCTGCCAGAAAAATAATTATGAGATGGTTGATTCATGAAATCTCATCTTTATCCGAGGGCACTCTCTATATTGGAGGGAAGGGAGATGTAAATAAAAAACTAGACCACTGGAGAACAAGACTTAACAAAGATTGCATAGATTGGATTTACTCAAATGTATTTACACCATATGAGTTTACAGGTGAGCTTACACAAGAAAACAAAGCATTTATAAAAAAACTTCAAATATTAAACTCAAAATATATTTTGAAGCTTTTTTACAAAATCAACTCACCATTGACTCGACAAGACCAAACAACAATACTCCGCCTAGCGTTAAATGGCAAAACACACACTTTATATAGTTACAAAGAAAGTCAAGAGCCACACGATCCAAACAACCCGATATGTCAAGAAGTTATCGAGTCAATAGACATTATCAGAAACCAATTATTGAAGAAATTGCCTTTTGGACTTGGTAAAACTGGGGGCTGGGTTACCTCATTCCTTGAGTTTTGCATAGAAGACATAGAAGCTAGGACGGATAGTGATGAGAGCTTTGAGGAGATTTTCACTAGCACGTTCCCCCATCTTCATGATATCCTTAAGAAGATTTCTATATCGATAGCTTAGAGGGGTCTTGTTCGCAAGATTGATATTACTATATCCTAGCCTCAACATTAGCTAACTTGTGGCGCATCTGCCATGATGCACTTTTAGTGCACGACAAGTTCGTGAAAAGATGAATTAGTATCAATATAGGATCAGAATGAAAAGCTACACTATAAATTCTACTGTTATAGCTACACTAGAAACGTGTTCTTTTTACTCTAAGGGGAAGGGCGTTGAGTCCTTCCCCTACTCACAGGTAAAAGAATGCAAATTAAATAATAAGTTTATATATAAACTCTCTGGCGCTGATACACGACAAATAAACGAAATACATGATATCTTGATCAAAACTCTTTTTGACAAACTTCCTATTAATAACGCTGCTACGGCATATTTAAAAAATAAATCTTATTTAGACTTTCTTGAGCCACACAGAAATAGCAACTATTTTCTCCGTATTGACTTGAAAAACTTCTTCCATTTCATTAATAAGAAAATTGTTAAAGAGGTCTTATTTCATCACGTATCATCAGACCCCATATCAGAAAAAACAACTCAATCCAGCTTAGATCTCATAACAAACCTTCTGACCATAACATTGCCAAACAACGTTAAAAACCTTGAATTTTCAGGAAAAAGCATTTTACCAATAGGGTTTAAAACTTCCCCCGCAGTTTCAAACATAATATTTAGAAAATTTGACATTCTTATTGAAAAGTTTTGCTCACGACATGATGTATTATATACCCGATATGCGGATGACATGCTTTTTTCAAGTTCGGACACAAGAACGGAGCAGTATATAGAGAAATCACTATTTGATATCCTATTGCCACCACCTAACACAAAGCCATTTTTGCACTCCAGTAAGTTCACTGAACAAATCGCATTTATTTTGAATTTAGGAGGGTTTAAAATAAATACAAAAAAAACTAGCATCGCCAAGGGCAATTTCACTGTTAATGGATACACCATATCCGGTTCAAACTATCCATACAAAAGTGGAACTATTAGGATCTCCAATAAAAAAACGAAAACCATATCAAAGTTAATTCATGAGTGCAAAAAAAACCTCTCCGATGAGGACGTATTAAATATTGTATTCAAATACAACCATAACAAAGTGAAGTTTCGTTATAAACCAAGCGCAAAATTCCTTGCAAAATACCACAGCTCCCAATTAGATAACAAGTTAATGGGCTATCGCTCCTATCTTATATCACTGCTTTCCTTTAATGATCGACATAACTGCATGACAGAATTATTTATTAAGAAGTGCTCAAACCTCGTCAGTGAAATAGATATAATAATGAAATCAAGAATGGTGTGATTTCAACCACCACCGCATTTTTAATACCCACAACCATCATTTCCAAGTTTAACAAAAAGCACTGATTAACCAATCTATTCAATATAAAATCGCCTCAACGCATAAAGGCCACTCAACATATCAACCCACTATTTGCACGATATTTTTGATGACATTTTCTATGTCTTATTGAATTAAATTACGCCGTATTTTTCATGCATATAAATATTTTATCCTTGAGCTGCGGTTGTTATTTATATTGCCTAAACAGTTCCCTCCAAACCAGAACGCTGCTATCCAGGCTTTTTACACCTAGGCAAAATAGATAGTCAAAGTAATAACGAAAGCCACGGGCAGGCACGGTATTGGTTCCCCCTGCAAACCGCCGAGTCGAGTTCAACGGGTCAGGAGCGCCATCAAGGATGATGGCGCAGCCGCAGTCGGCACAGGGATGTGCCGTCTGCGGCGCTCCGTCCGACCCGTTGGACGAGACGAGGGAACCCGCGAAGCGGGCGGTTTGCTGGGGGAGAAGACTTTTGGTGACTTTTGGTCTTTCAAAAGTCACTCGCCAAGCCGCGTAGCGGCGGCGAAATCCCTTCGAGGGCAAGGCCCTCGAGCCCTGTATGGCTAAGCCATGCCATTCAAGCGTTGGACGACATTCAGCCGAGGAATGACGTTAGCTCCCCTCACCCTGGCCCTCTCCCACAAGGGGAGAGGGGATCAGAGCGCAGACCACCGGGACTTAAGCAGAGCGCAGAGGCTTAAAAGGTGTCGAGGGAAAAGGCACAAACAAAAACCGCAGCCCAAGGGCTGCGGTTTTTTATTGGCTCAACCTGTTGGCCTAGGCGCCAAGAAGGCCACCGGCCTTAGGCACGGCGCCAGCTGGTCTTGCCGGCGCTGTCTTCCAGCACGATGCCCATCTCGGTAAGACGGTTGCGGGCGGCATCGGCAGCGGCCCAATTCTTGTCGGCGCGAGCCTGATTGCGCTGGGCGATCAGTTGCTCGATTTCGGCGACCTCTTCATCCGCCTCGTCACCCTTGAGGAAAGCATCCGGATCCTGCTGCAGGATGCCGAGCACGGCGCCCAGCTCGCGCAGGCGGGCGCCCAGCGCGGCAGCAACGGCCATGTCTTCACCCTTCTGGCGGTTGATCTCGCGCACCAGATCGAACAGGGCGGAGTAGGCTTCCGGGGTGTTGAAGTCATCGTCCATGGCTTCCTTGAAGCGGGCCACCTGCTCGTCGCCACCGGCAGCGGCGGCCACCGGCAGATCGCGCAGGGCGGTATACATCCGCTCCAGTGCGGCGCGGGCTTGCTTCAGGTTATCTTCCGAGTAGTTGAGCTGGCTGCGGTAGTGGCCAGACATCAGGAAGTAACGGACGGTTTCGGCGTCGTAGTGCGCCAGCACGTCACGAATGGTGAAGAAGTTGCCAAGGGACTTGGACATCTTCTCTTTATCCACCATCACCATGCCGCTGTGCATCCAGGTGTTGACGTAGTCGCCACCGTGGGCGCAGCAGGACTGGGCAATCTCGTTCTCGTGGTGCGGGAACTGCAGATCGGAGCCGCCGCCGTGGATGTCGAAGTGGTTGCCAAGGTGCTTGGAGTTCATGGCGGAGCACTCGATGTGCCAGCCAGGACGGCCCGGGCCCCAGGGGCTGTCCCAGGTCGGCTCGACGGGCTTGGACATCTTCCACAGCACGAAGTCGAGCGGGTTACGCTTGGCATCCACCACGTCGACCCGGGCACCGGCCTGCAGCTGTTCCAGATCCTGGCCGGAGAGCTTGCCGTAGTCGGCGTAGGAGTCGACGATGAACATCACATCGCCGTTGTCCGCCACGTAGGCGTGCTCTTTATCCAGCAGGGATTGCACCAGCTCGATGATCTCGCCGATGTGCTGGGTGGCGCGCGGCTCGACGTCCGGGCGCACCATGCCGAGGGCATCGAAGTCGGCGTGCATGTCGCCGATCAGGCGCTCGGTCAGGTCGTCACAGGTGACGCCGGTTTCGGCGGCGCGCTTGATGATCTTGTCGTCCACGTCGGTGACGTTGCGCACGTAGTTGAGCTGATAACCGCTGTAGCGCAGGTAACGGGCTACGACGTCGAAGGCGACGAAGGTGCGGCCGTGGCCGATATGACAGTGATCGTAGATAGTGACGCCACACACATACATGCCCACCTTGCCCGGGTGGATAGGTTTGAATTCTTCTTTTTGACGAGTGAGTGTGTTGTATATCTTCAGCATCTTATGACCACTGCCTGTGAGTAAAATGGCCTGCCATTCTACCCGCATCGCGCGTAGAAAACGAGGCAGAAAACGTGCCGGATCAGGCGCACCATCTATGCCGCAGGGCCCTGATGGGCTAGAATTGCCACCACTTTATGCCATACACCTGCGGGCACCTGGTCGCCCGCATCAAATGAAAGGACATATCATGGTCACTCTGCACACCAATCACGGCGACATCACCCTCACCCTGAACGCTGAAAAAGCCCCGGAAACCGTGGCCAACTTCCTGCAATACTGCCGTGACGGTCACTACGACAACACCATCTTCCACCGCGTCATCGATGGCTTCATGATCCAGGGCGGCGGCTATGCCCCGGGCTTCGAAGAGAAAGACACCCGCGCCGCCATCAAGAACGAAGCGGCCAACGGCCTGTCCAACAAGGTCGGCACCATCGCCATGGCCCGCACCATGGAGCCGCACTCAGCCAGCGCCCAGTTCTTCATCAACGTGAACAACAACGACTTCCTCGACTTCAAATCCGCCACCACCCAGGGCTTCGGCTACTGCGTGTTCGGTGAAGTGACCGCCGGCATGGACGTGGTCAACAAGATCAAGGGCGTCAAGACCGGCAACTACGGCCGTATCCACCAGGACGTGCCGACCGAAGACGTCGTGATCACCAAGGTGACCCTTGCCGAGTGATCTCTGCCTTCTGCGAGATGAACTGACTGCGGCCCCGGCCGCAGTTTTTCCATCTGCGAAGGCCGGCCCCATCGACTGGCGCCGTCTCGACTACCTGGCCCACGGCAACCCGCGCCAACGCTCGGCCCATGCCCTGCTCACAGCTGGGGGGTGGGATGCGCTGGCAGCGCAGTGCAGCGACCTGGCACTGGTGAGCACGGTCGCCATCGGGCTCGACCGACCCGGCAGCGATCTTGACATCGTCTGCCGCCACCCGGACCCGGCCACGTTTGCAGCGGCGCTGGCCACCCAGGGCTGGCAGGTTGCGCAAAAGGGCGCTGACATCTGGCTCGCCGAGCAGACCGTCACCGGCGCAGATGGTCACCCTTGGCCCCTTGAGCTCTACCTCACCCCGGATCCCCTCGAGCGCCTCAACGGCTGGCGCCACCTCAGCCTGATGGCCGCCCTGCTTGAGCGCTTCGGCGCGGCGTTTTATCACCAAGTGCTGCACCTGCGCCTCGAGGAAGGGCTCAAAGGGGAAGCGGCCATGTGCCACTTGCTGGGCCTTGCCGGCGACCCGTATGCCGTGCTGCTCACCCTGGAGGGCGGCGAGCTTGCCCCATTGGCGTGGCAGCCGAGGACGACGGCCCCCCACTGCACTGCGAACTCCAATACCAATACCAGTTCCACTTCCAGCCACCTCAACAGGGCCCAGCGCACTTTCTCATGAGCACCCTCTTTATCAGCGACATTCACCTGTGTGCCCAGCGGCCCGACATGACCGCCGCCCTGGTGCGCTTTCTGGCGCACGACGCCCCCGGCGCCGATGCCCTCTACGTGTTGGGCGATCTGTTTGAATTCTGGATTGGCGACGATGATCCCAATCCCCTCCACGGCGAGGTGGCCGACGCCTTTGCGGCCCTGAGCCAGCAGGGGGTGCCCCTCTACTTCATTCATGGCAACCGCGACTTCTTGCTGGGCCAGGCCTTTGCCAAGCGCGCCGGCATGACCCTGCTGGGGGATCCGTGCGTCATCGAGCTCTACGGCGAGCGGGTGGTGCTGAGCCACGGCGATCTGCTCTGCACCCTGGATGAGGGCTACCAGAAGTTTCGCCGCATCACCCAGCTCAAGTGGCTGCGCTGGCTGTTCCTGCGCCTGCCGCTCGCGCGCCGCCAGGCCATCGCCCACAAGATGCGCGGCCAGAGCCAGATGGAAAATGCCCACAAGAGCCAGACCATCATGGACGTGACCCCGGCGGCGGTGGACGAGATGCTGCGCCAGCACGACTGCCGGATGATGATCCACGGCCACACCCACAGACCGGCCATCCACGACTTCAACCTCGACGGCGCGCCAGCCCGGCGCATCGTACTGGGGGACTGGTTCGAGCAGGGCTCGGTGCTGATCTGCCGCCCCGGCGAGCAGCGCCTCGAGCAGCACGCGCTGATCTGATCAAGCAGGCTGGCGGCAATAAAAAAGGCGGGAAGATCCCGCCTTTTGTTTGCCTGCGATTTGCCCGCATAACGGCTACATCACCGTCATCTGCCCCGCGTAGAGGATGAAGTAGCGCAGCAGCAATATCCCCACCAGGCTCAGGCTGCAGATAAGCGCCAGCCGGGCCGGTTGATGGGCCTTGGCCGGACTGCCCACCCGCCCCAGCAGCTGGGGCAGCAGGATCCCCAGCCCGATGACCCCGAACCAGAACACCTGGGACCAGAAGCCGCCGCCGATGGCCGCCCACATGGCCGCTTCCCGCTGGCCGCCACCAAAATAGAGGCCGGTGAAGAAGCAGAGCAGCAGGAACAGCTCGATGGCGACGATGGGCCGCTCGAAGCGATGCACGAAGCTCACCCCGCGGCTGTGGCCATCCTCCCGAAACAGGGTGACCGCCAGCAAGATGGTGGAGGCCACCCCCGAGCTGATGCGGTAATCCCCCCATTTTTAGGGGCATTCAAAAGTAGAGGTCATGCGGCCTGTGCCAGACGCTGTTTCGGCGTGTAGC
>NZ_JAPCIV010000036.1:0-54592 GCF_027707585.1 Aeromonas sp. QDB39
AATCGGCTCAAACATGAAGAAATGAAATGACTGAGTCAGCCGAGAAGAATTTCCCCGCTTATTCGCACCTTCCCTAGCGGTATTTTAACCAAGAAGTGTTGGGTGTCATCTTTCATATTCTTGGCAGCATCAATGGCGGGGTAGGCCAGAATAAACGTCAGCATAAACATAATGCCGGCTGCGCTGGCCAGCAAGGTTGCACTGTGTATTTCGCGCCAGCGCCACAACTGTTCTACTGCAAAGATAAGTAATATGGCCGCAAATACATGCCGCCAGCCCAGCGTACTGATGACCCTGAGCACGTTATCGGGTATTTCCAGCGGCAACAGCGGCAGATAAAAGGGGGCCGTCAGTAGCGCCAGTGCAAACAGGAACATGAACAAGGTCCAGCCACGGCCATAACCATTGAGCCAGCGAGGCCAGCAGACGCTCAGTTGCCCGATCATCAGGGCAAAGACCGGCATCAGTGGAAAGAGGTAGAGAGTCCGCTTGGTGGAGGCAATGCTGAGCAGCAGCAGGGTGCCCAGCGCCCAGCTCAGCAGAAACAGGCGGGAGGCGCTCCACTGCTTCTGCCTGAGGGTCTGCCAGCACCAGAGCAGCACCAGGGGCAGCCAGGGCAGGGTGTATTCGGCCAGCCCGCCAAGGTAAAAGAGGTATTCACCGGGCTTGATGTGACCGAGCTCGGCCGAGCTGCCCGTCAACCTGCCCACCTGATTTTGCCAGAACCACTGCTGCCAGAGCGACTCTCCCTCAGGATGCTGCCACAGGGCCAGCAGCCAGCCGGCGATGGGGGCGACAAACAGAAGGGTCATGCCGAGGTGCTGTATCACGAAGCGGCCTCCCTCCTGGTGTGCAAGTTGGCGTTTGAGTGCCGGCAGAAACAGCGCCAGCCAGCCGAAGAAGAGGGTGATGGGACCGATGGGGCCCTTGACCAGAAAGCAGAGGGAGAGCCCAAGCCCTGCACACCAGAGCATGTGCTGGCGATCCGCCAGATACCATTCGGCAAATGCCCACATGGTGAAAGCGACGAAAAAGGCGAGGCTGGTATCGACCCGGATCCAGTGGCTGTTCATGATGAAGCCCTCCATGGTGCCCAGGGCGATCACCGACCAGAGTGCGGCAGTGCTGGAGCCCAGTACCCGTCTGGCCAACAGGCCGGTGAACAGCAGGGTTGCCATGGCCCACAGCGCTCCCACCAGACGCAGCGCCACCGTGACGCCGAGGTTGTTGTGGAGAAGGGCAAGAAAGGGAATGGTGAGGATGTAATAGAGGGGCGGTTTTTCGATGAAGCTGCTGCCGCCCAGTGTCGGGATGGCCAGTTCACGGCTGGTGAACATCTCCCAGGCGATGGCCGCCTCACGAGGCTCGTCGGGGGTCCACAACTGGTGGCCAAACTGGCCCATCAGAGTGATGGCCAGCACCATCAGCAATAATCCGTACAGATGCGTATTCGGGGCTGTGCTAGTGGGCTGCATGAGGTCCTCTCGGCAGGTAAAGCTGCGCTTTGATAACGAACAGACTGACATCCGTGGTCTGAGAATGGGTCGTGGCAATATCCATATTGATAAAGGCTCACCACACTAAAATAGCGATGCTCAATCTAGTATCACATATTCTGATGGATGCTAATGAACAAGTTGTTACCAAATATTACTTAAGACGTTAACCATTATTGTGGGGAGACATTTTGTCTTGCTCTGCCATTTGTCAAATAAATACATTTATTGGCTCATTGACACTTTTGGTTTGGTCATCGCTAAGATGCTTGACGAGCCATGGATAAACATGCCGGCCATATATTGATACCGCTGGCCGCTTCTATGTTTTTATTTTTCATATCGGTTTTCTGGAGCTCGATATGTGCGACCTCCTGATGGAAGGTGCACCAAGTATCGAGGCAATCTCGAAGTTAGGCAAAGCAGATGCGTTGCGTTGGGATCTTCGCTTGACTGGAGACGTCAACAGCAAGTGAGGTGATCGCGTCTTTTGGGTGTGCTCATTCTGCAGCCAGATCACCATCAGCTGATCCATGTTGACCAAGACGATGAGGAGGATGCTGGGGACGAAGGTCGAGATGAAGCGCTTCGAGTTGCCGAGAGAACCTTGCTGGTTGCCCGCAGATCTTTGGACAAGTTGCAGCCGATGCGTGCGAATGGCGGAGTGCGTTGCGCCGGCGGCAGGCCCAGAATAACTGGGGCAACGACCCGGTTGGCGGGATGATTTTGTCGTTGCAGTGCAACTTGTCGCGACAAATGGTGCAAGAGGAGTGCTTTTGCGCGCAATCGACCGTGGTACCGGCCTGTTGCCTTGTTGCAGACAAACCCAACATCAACGACAAAAATCATATAAAACATTAACTTGGATTTAAGATTTTCGCTTTCGAAGACGCTTATGTCGTTTCATCATTACTATTTATGGATCAGTTATAAAACCTTTGTTCATTTGACTACTTTTCGCATTTCTCATTGCAGAGTAAGATGCCACTTCAATAAAAATAAGAATTAGGAGTTCGGGTGTGAAGGCATTAGTAAAAGAAAGGGTATCGCCCTATATAAGCCAGTTATATGAGTGCGGTATTAATGATTCTGACATTAAGTTGGTGGTGGATCAGTTCCGCTCCGACGTGTCGGGCAGCTCGTCGCTGTTCCTGTTGCGCGATGATGACAAGAGCGACGGCATCAAGCTCTTCGCGAGCGGCTTGACCGAGGCCCAGCAGCAGTTCTACGTCCAGCATCATCGCCAGGATGTGTGGTTCAATCACTATCTGGACAAGGGCTGCCAGGGGATCGTCAGCGCCAACACGCTGTCCAACTCGGCGGGTCTGCTGGCCAGCTTCGGCGCCCAGTTCGCGGCCGGTGGTGTCTGCCGGGTGAAGGGGCGGGGACTGAGCAGCCTGTGTACCTATCGGGCGGCTACCCAGGATGATTTCAGTGCCCAGGAAATTTCTTCCCTTGGCGAAGTTTATTCTGGCCTCGCGGCCTGGAGCCACCATTATTGGAACCTGCTGGCCCTGGAAACCCAGAATTATCAGCTGCAACAGCTGGTGAAAAACCACAATAAGCCCAGCGCCATCGTCGATGACAAAGGGCATATTCATTATTCCAATGTGGCCTTCAATCGTATTGCCGACGAGAACGTGGAGTTGCGGGCAGGCAATGGTATTTTCTCGCTGCAAAATAAGGAGCAGCAACGCCAGTTCAAAGAGATATTGAATGGTTTTGCCTATCTGCTGCCCGGTGCCAGCGCTTATATGTCCATTCCCCGTCAGCCCAATCTGCGGCCATTGCTGATCCAGTGCACCCTGATGAGCGGTCTCAACCGCTTCGAGCGGTATGTGGAAGTGGTGCTGCGGGATCCCGAACACTCCTTCAACCCCGACATCGAAGCACTGGCCAGCCTCTATCCGCTCACCATCGGCGAGAAAGAGTTGCTGGTGCTGATGAGCAAGGGCTATAGCAGCAACGACATCGCCGAGCTGCGCGGCGTCAAGGTGGAAACCGTGCGCTCGACCCTGAAAGGGGTCTTCAAGAAGACCGACTGCCACAGCCAGAACGAGCTCTTGCTGTTGCTGCAATCCATCTCCTGATCCATGCAAGCTATGCTTGGAGTGAGCCGGACATAGTGCCCGGCTCGCGCCTCCCGGCCGGGAGGCCGGTTGGGGGAATGCACGATGGAATCACTCAAAGCAAAGGATTACATGCAGACTCGGCCCATCACCTTCAGCGCGGAGATGATGGTGCAGGCGGCGGTGGAAAAATTTCTCAACAGCCGTCAGCTTGGTGGCCCCGTGGTGGATGGGCGGGGTCACTTGGTGGGCTGGGTCTCCGAGCAAGACTGCATTGCCGTCATGTTGAAAGAGGCCTATCACTGTGAACAGGTGGCCCAGGTACGGGACGTGATGCGCAAGGAGGTGCTGGCCGTCGGCCCCGATACCAGCATCCTGGAGCTGGCCGAGATGATGATGGGGCAAAAACCCAAGATCTACCCGGTGGTGGAGGAGGGGCATCTGCTCGGGGTCATCAGCCGCCACGACGTGATGCAGGCCATCCACGCCCAGCTGGGAGCCTGCTTCGTGCGCAAGGCGCGGGCCTGAACCCGGTTGATGGGGGCACTGTTGTCATCCCAAGAGCAGGCATCTGGCCTGCTCTTTCTTATGGTGAGTCCGTAATGAAGGGCTTGCTACCCGGATAACGTCTCTTTCATCGCCCTCGCGGCCGCTTTAAGGCTTGCGCCCTCCGGCCTCGCTCTTTAGGATCGCTCGAAGCTATCGATATGGCCCTCTTGCCGGGCACTCTTTTAAGGAATTCGTACCTTGTCTCTCTCTATCGAGGCGCTGCGCCGCCGTCTCCCAGCCTGCATGAATCTCGACGCCCGCCGTCTCTCCAGCCGTCTGCACGGAGCCAAGAAGCTGCCCGAGGGCAAACAGGCCGCCGTGCTTGAGACCATCGCCGCCGATCTGGATGCGGCACAGGCGCGCTACCAATCCCGTTTGGCGGGCGTACCCAAGGTGACCTATCCGGACAACCTGCCGGTCAGCCAGAAGCAGGCGGAGATCGCCAAAGCCATTGAAGAGCACCAAGTGGTGATCATCGCCGGTGAAACCGGCTCGGGCAAAACCACCCAGATCCCCAAGATTTGTTTGGCGCTCGGGCGCGGGGTGAAGGGCTTCATCGGTCACACCCAGCCAAGACGTCTGGCGGCCCGCACCGTGGCGGCCCGTATTGCCGAAGAGATGGAGTCCGAACTCGGCCACTACGTGGGCTACAAGGTGCGCTTTACCGATCAGGTGAGTGAGCAGACTCACATCAAGCTGATGACCGACGGTATTCTGCTGGCCGAGATCCAGAACGACCGGATGCTCACCCAGTACGACACCATCATCATCGACGAGGCTCACGAACGCAGCCTCAACATCGACTTCATTCTGGGTTATCTCAAGCAGCTGTTGCCAAAGCGCCCGGACCTCAAGGTGATCATCACCTCGGCCACCATAGACCCGCAGCGTTTCTCCCGCCATTTCAACAAGGCGCCGGTGATCGAGGTCTCCGGTCGCACCTATCCGGTGGAGGTGCGCTACCGTCCGCTATTTGTTGATAAAAAAAGCAGTGATAAAAGTGAAGGGCTGGAGGAGCGCGATGAGCTGCAGGGGATCTTCGATGCGGTGGAAGAGCTGGCCCGCGAGGGGTTGGGGGACATCCTCATCTTCATGAACGGTGAGCGGGAGATCCGTGATACTGCCGATGCCCTGCGCAAGCTGAACCTGCGCGATACCGAGGTACTGCCGCTCTACGCCCGTCTCTCCAACGCCGAGCAGAACAAGGTGTTCCAGCAACACGCCGGACGGCGCATCGTGCTCGCCACCAACGTGGCGGAGACCTCGCTGACGGTGCCGGGCATTCGTTATGTGATCGATCCGGGCACCGCCCGCATCAGCCGCTATTCCTGGCGTACCAAGGTGCAGCGCCTGCCCATCGAGCCGGTCTCCCAGGCCAGCGCCAACCAGCGTAAAGGTCGCTGTGGCCGGGTGGCGGACGGTATCTGTATCCGTCTCTACTCCGAGGAGGATTTCAATGGCCGCCCGGCCTTTACCGATCCCGAGATCCTGCGCACCAACCTGGCCTCCGTCATCCTGCAGATGCTGGCGCTCGGCCTTGGCAACATGGAGGCGTTCCCCTTTGTCGAGCCACCCGAGTCGCGCCATATCAAGGATGGCCTGACCCTGCTCAAAGAGCTGGAGGCGGTGCGCGAGCTGCCCGCCACCGGCGATCGCGAAGCCAAACTGCAGTTGACCGAGACCGGTCGCCAGCTCTCGCGCATCCCCCTTGATCCGCGTCTGGCGAAGATGGTGATCAGCGCGGCGCAGACCGGCTGTCTGAGCGAGGTGATGGTGATCACTGCTGCCCTCAGCATTCAGGATCCCCGCGAGCGGCCCATGGAGAAGAAACAGGCCGCCGACGAGCAGCACAGACGCTTTGAGGACAAGGATTCCGACTTCCTCGCCTTCGTCAATCTGTGGAACTACCTGAAAGAGCAGCAGGATCTGCTCGGCAGCAACCCGTTCCGTCGCATGTGCCAGAAGGAGTTTCTCTCCTACCTGCGGGTGCGCGAATGGCAGGACATCCATTTCCAGCTGCGCCAGACGGTCAAGGAGCTTGGTTTTAAAGCCAACCATGAACCGGCAGATTTCAAGACGGTGCACTGCGCCCTGTTGACCGGCCTCTTGAGCCACATCGGCAACAAGGATCTGGAAAAACCTGAATTCCTCGGCGCCCGCAACGGCCGCTTCCACCTGTTCCCGGCCTCGGGTCTGTTCAAGAAGCCGCCCAAGTGGGTGATGGCCGCAGAATTGGTGGAAACCTCGCGCCTCTACGCCCGCATCAACGCCAAGATTGAACCCGAATGGGTGGAGCCGCTGGCAGGACACCTCATCAAGCTGCACCACAGCGACCCTCACTGGTCGAAGAAAAACGGCGCCGTAATGGCCAAGGAGAAGGTGACGCTTTATGGCCTGACGCTGGTCAATGAGCGCACCATCAACTTCAGCCGCATCGACCCGGCGCTGTGCCGCGAGCTGTTTATCCGTCGCGCCCTGGTGGAGGGGGATTTCGAGACTCGCCACCGCTTCTTCAGCGATAACCGCAAGCTGCTGGCCGAGGTGGAGGCGCTGGAGCACAAGTCTCGTCGGCGCGACATCCTGGTGGATGACGAGGATCTGTTCCGCTTCTACGATGCCCGCTTGCCGGAGGAGGTGATATCAAGCCGCCATTTCGACAAGTGGTGGAAAGAGGCGCAAAAGCAGGACGCCGAGCGGCTCAACTTCGAGAAAGAGATGTTGATGAAGGGGGATGCGGCCCACATCAGTGATCTCGACTACCCCAACTTCTGGCAGCAGGGGCGTCTCAAGCTCAAGCTGACCTATCAGTTCGAGCCGGGGGAGGCGGCGGACGGCGTGACCCTGCATATTCCGCTGCCGCTCCTGAATCAGGTGGAGGTAAAGGGGTTCGAGTGGTTGATCCCGGGGCAGCGTCACGAGCTGTTGGTGGCTCTCATCAAGTCGATGCCAAAGCCGATGCGCAAGAACTTCGTGCCGGCGCCCAACTATGCCGATGCACTGCTCGCCAGTATCAACCCTGAACAGGGGCCGCTGCTGGACGAGATGGAGCGCCAGCTGCGCCGTATGACGGGTGTGACCGTGCCCCGTGAATCCTGGGACTGGGCTGCGGTGCCCGATCACCTGAAACTCACCTTCCGGGTGGTGGACGACAAGCACAAGAAGGTGGCGGAAGGCAAAGATCTGGAGGCATTGAAAGAGTCGCTGCGCGGCAAGGTGCAGGAGACCCTGTCACAAGTGGCGGACGATGACATCGAGCAGTCCGGTCTCACTCTGTGGAGCTTTGGCGAGCTACCCCAGGAGTACAGCCAGAAGCGCGGCGGGTTCGAGGTGAAGGCCTATCCGGCGTTGGTAGACGAGAAGGATTCGGTCGCCATCCAGCTGGTGGAGAGCCCGGTGGTGCAGCAGCAGCTGATGTGGGCGGGCCAGCGCCGGCTGGTGCTGCTCAACGTGCCATCGCCCATCAAGTATCTGCAGGAAAAGCTGCCCAACAAGGCCAAGCTGGGGCTCTATTTCAACCCGTTTGGCAAGGTGGCGGAGCTTATCGATGATTGCATCGCCTGCGGCTGTGACAAGCTGATTGAGCAGCACGGCGGCATGGCGTGGGACGAGGCCGGTTTCGAGGCACTCAAGGAGTATGTCCGCGCCGAGCTCAACGATGCGGTGGTAGAGGTGGCCAAGCAGGTGGAAGCCGTACTGACGCTGTCCCATGAGATCAAGAAACGGCTCAAGGGCAAGATGCAGCTCGACACCGCCTTTGCCATGTCCGACATCCAGCAGCAGCTCGGCAACCTCATCCACAAGGGTTTTGTCACCGAGACCGGCTGGCAGCGGCTGCCTGACTTGCTGCGCTACCTGCGGGCCATCGAGCGGCGCCTGGAGAAGCTTGCCATCGATCCCAACCGGGATCGGGTCTACATGCTCAAGGTGCACAGCGTGGAGTTGGAGTACAAGGCGCTGCTTGCCAAGATCCCCAAGTCCCAGCTTATTCCCACCGAGGTGGCCAATATTCGCTGGATGATCGAGGAGCTGCGGGTGTCGTTTTTTGCCCAGAATCTGGGAACCCCCTATCCGGTCTCCGATAAACGGGTGCTGAACGCTATCGCTCAGTGCTAATCTGCTGTAAAGGAGAGGAGCCGGTGCCGTATTACCGGCCGGTTGGACGCTGACGGAGGAGCAAGGATGCTTGGAATCTGGTTAGGGATGGCGATGGTCAACATCAGTGGCTATCAACCCATTGCCGAGCAAACCTGGGTGCAACTGAACCCGGAATACTACCCGCTGCAACGTACCCCGCCCGCCATGTTCGTGGCCTGGCGGGGCAATCAATTTCCCACCCTGGAACTCAAGAAGAAGAAGGGGCGCTGGCAGGTGCTGTTTCCGGCCAGGCTGGTGCCACCGTTCGATCTGTTCGAAGGGGAGGCCGAGCTTTCCAAGGCCTATCTGGCCAGGTTAAGGCGCATTGACGAGGCAGCCTACGGGCTGGCACCCGTTGTGGTTCCCCCTTACCAGCACCATGCGCAGCAAGAGGTGGTCAGCCTTGGCGTCCCCTTCATGGCCGAGTTTGCCGCGCCGCAGCGACCAGGTCAGCCCCGTAGCAATAGTACAGAGGGTGCCGAGCCCCTGCTGGCCGTTCTGAATCTGCGAGCAGAGGACTGGCAAGCGCCTGCGATACTGCTTGCTCAAGCTGGTGAGGGGCAGGATCCCGCGCTGGTGTCACTGGCGAGCGAGCCGACCGGCAGTACCCTCACGCTGGCGGCACCAGCGGCGGGTGGCAAACGGGTATGTCATCAGGTTGCGGCGGGGGAGACGCTCTGGCGTATCGCCGCCATGCTGGCCCAGAGCGGTACCGTGACGGGGGCGGCAGGGGATACCTACAGCTATCTGCTGGCCATCGTCGATGACAATCGGGCGCTGATGGGCAACGGCATTCGGGTCAAGGCCGGAGACACCCTGTATTGTCCGGCGCCGCAGACCCTGGCCCGCTTCGATGCCCTGAGCCCGGCCCAGCGGCAGCAGCGCTTTGCCCGGTTGGAGCAGGGGCGTTAAGGTCTCTTGTCACTGTTAGGGGCCCGTGATAGTATGCGCCCTCGTTTTGCGAGGTGCTGACCGGTCGCAGTCAACACCATACATTCATCCATATGAGATAAACATTATGTCTTTCGTATTCCAAGCTGAAGTCCGTTCTGACCTGGGGAAAGGTGCGAGCCGCCGCCTGCGTCATGCTGACCAAGTTCCTGCCATCGTTTACGGTGCAGGCAAAGAAGCCCAGTCCATCACTGTTGACCACAAGAAATTCATCCTGGCCCAAGAAAAGCCGGAATTCTACGAGTCTGTACTGACTCTGGTTATCAACGGCGAAGAAGTTAACGTGAAAGTGAAGGCTATCCAGCGTCACCCGGTACGTTACAAGCTGGTTCACCTGGACTTCGTTCGCGTCTAATCGACAACGAACGTTCCAGTAAAGAGGCCACCCAAACGGGTGGCCTCTTTGTTTTTACAGCGTTTTTCCCCGATAAAAATAAAATACTCAAATAGTACTGTTAGTCTTTACTTGTAGGCATGATTGACAGCAACACACCAATTGTGATGCTCTGGCATCTACAAAGTATTCGAACAAGTCCAAATACGGGGTAATGTTGACCGTGATGAAGGGAATCATACGGGGATATTTCCTGCTGTTCACACCCATTCTGGTACTGGTTTTGGTGGGTGGGTATCTGCTGGGTGACGCACTGATCGAGCGCGAGCTCTACCGTGTACGCAGTGATGAGAGCACCTTCCTGTCGCTCGCCAGCGGTCGTCTCGACGACGAACTGGCGGTGCCGCTGCGCCATGTGCGCAGCATGTCTGAAGAGCCCATCCTGCTCGAGGCGGCGGGTCGCAACGAACGTGACAACATTGCCGCCCAGTTTACCGTGCTGATGAACCGCAATCCTGACTATGCCCAGGTGCGCTGGCTGGCGCCGGATGGCATGGAGTTGGTGCGCTTCAATCGTCAGGGCCAGCATCTGCAGCGTGTGCCCGATGACCAGCTGCAAAACAAAAAGGATCGTTACTATTTCCGCGATGCCATGGCGCTGCCCTGGGAGCGGATCTACGTCTCGCCGCTCGATCTCAACGTCGAGCAGGGGGTGATCGATCGCCCCTTCAATCCCATGATCCGTATTGCCAAGCGTCTGCGCCTGGGAGATCGCGATCTGGGCTTGCTGCTCATCAACGTGCAGGCCGGCCGTATGCTCAAGGTATTCGCCAACAGCAGTGGCAGGGCCGCCGATCACACCATGCTGCTCAATCAGGATGGCTATTGGTTGCGCAGCCCGGATCCGGCACAAGAGTGGGGCTTCATGCTCGAACGTCCGGACCTCACCTTGAAGCAGTTTTCTCCCCAGGCCTGGCAGGCATTCTTGGGTGCTTCGAGTGGCCAGGTTGAACTCGCCGACGGTCTGTGGAGCTGGACCACGCTGTACCCGGCACTGAATCACGATCAGCTGGCCTGGAAGGCTGCCTCCATGGTGCCACGCAGCGAGCTGCTGGCCATTCGAACCCATATCTGGGGGATCATCTCGGCCACTTGCGCCATCTTGCTGTTGCTGTTCGGCGCCGCAGTGGCCTCGTTGGTGCTCAGCCGGCATCGGGAGCAGCTGGCGCAGCAGGAGGCGGCCAGACTGGCGCGGGTCAAAGGGGATTTCATCGCCAACATGAGCCACGAGATCCGTACCCCCATGAACGCCATCATGGGGCTGGCCTACCTGCTCGAACAGGGGGGGCTCGACGATGGCCAGCGCGCCCTGGTGCGCAAGATCCATCAGGCCGGGCAGGCTCTGCTCGGGATCATCAACGACATCCTCGATTTCTCCAAGATTGAATCGGGCCGGCTCGAGCTCGAGCAGGTGCCATTCAGCCTGGAAGAGGTGCTCGATCATGTGGCGGCCATCATGTCCACCTGCGTTGGCAACAAGCACCTCGAGCTGGTGGTGAGCAGCGCCCCCGAGCAGGCCGCCCACCTGGTTGGGGACGCCCTGCGCCTCGAGCAGGTATTGCTCAACCTGACCGGCAACGCCATCAAGTTCACCGAGCGCGGGGAGGTGGAAGTCAAGGTCGAGCTGGAAGCCGAGCAAGACGGCATGGCCACCTTGCTGTTTCGGGTGCGTGATACCGGGATCGGCATTCCGCCCGAGCAGCAGGCCAACATCTTCAATGCCTTCTCCCAGGCCGACTCCTCTACCAGCCGCCGTTTTGGGGGAACCGGGCTCGGTCTGACCATCAGTCGCCGTCTGGTGAACCTGATGGGGGGCGACATCGGTGTCACCAGCGAACTGGGCAAGGGGAGCGAGTTCTGGTTCCGCGTCCGGCTGGAGCAGGTAGAGCGGCCTGAGGCCTTCCACGAGCGGTTGCAGCACGTCTCGCTGCTTATCGCCGACGACAACCAGGTGACCCGTGACACCCTGTCAATGACGGTGGGCTCCCTCGGCTGGCAGTCACGGGTGGTGGAGTCGGGCGAGAAGGCCTTGCACCATCTGTTGCGGCAGGGGGAGCGTTTCGACGTGATCCTGCTCGACTGGATCATGCCGGGCATGGACGGTCTCGAGACCTGCGTGGCCATTCGCCAAGCCTTCGAGCAGCAGGATCGCTCGCCCATCATCATCATGGCAACGGCCTATTCCCAAGAAGAGCTGATGCGCCGCCCCGGCTCGGAGCAGGTGGATCTGGTGCTGCACAAGCCGGTCACCGGTTCCAGCCTCTACAACGCGGTGGCACGCCTCATTCATGAGAAGCGCGAGCATGTGGATCTGCTGGAGAGCGGTCAGCGCCGTCTGCGCCTGCCTGGCGTTCACATACTGCTGGTCGATGACAGCGACATCAACCTGGAGGTGGCAACCCGCCTGTTGCAGCGGGAGGGGGCCGAGGTGATCACCGCCATCGACGGGGAGCGGGCCCTGGCCTGTCTTGCCGACCCGGCGCAGCGTATCGATCTGGTGCTCATGGACGTGCAGATGCCGGTGATGGATGGCTACGAGGCGACCCGTCGCCTGCGTCAGCTGCCGGGACACAAGGAGACGCCCGTGCTGGCACTCACCGCCGGGGTGTTCAAGGACCAACGCGAGGCGGCGCTGGCCTGTGGCATGAACGATTTCATCGCCAAGCCGCTTGACGTGGAGCAGCTCATCGCGACCCTGTTGCGTTACCTGCCCGACAGCGTGGTGCCGCTCACGATCAACGACGTGCCACCTGCCGTGGAGCCGGTGGCCGGCATTGACATCGATACCGGGCTTCGCAACTGGGGCGAGGCCTCCGTCTATCTCAAATACCTGCGCCGATTCCGCGATGACTACATGACGGTCGGTACCGTGCTGCCGGACTACATCGCCCAGCACGAGACTGATGCGGCCGCGAGCCTGACACACAAGCTCAAGGGGGTGGCAGGCAGCCTGTCGCTCACCGATGTGGCGCGCATCAGTGCAGAACTGAATGAGGCCATCGAGCAGGGGGGAGACACCAGTCAGCTGATGGCTCCCTTCCTGGAGGCGCTGGAACGGGCGCAGCAGGCCATCGACCTCTATGCCGGACGAGAGCCGGGAGCCGTCAGCTCCCCGCTGGCTCAGAGTGAGGCGCAGGAGGTGTGCCTGCACGCTCTGCGTGAGGCCCTTGTGAGCGAGGATCTGGAACTGATTGAACCGGCGCTGGGCCAGGCCAAGAGTTACTTGCCTGCTGAGCTGGTGAGCGAGATCGGTGCGGCCCTGGAGCTGTTCGACATCCAGCTCGCGACCTGCAAGCTGGAGGGGTATCTGGATAATCGGGAGGCAGCTGGATCATGAATCGACCGCGCGTGTTGATCATCGACGACGAGCCGAGCAACCTCGGGCTGTTGCGGCAAATCCTCAAGGAGGAGTACAGCCTCTTTTTTGCCAAAGGCGGCGAGGAGGGGCTGGCCGCCGTGGCGCGCCACGAACCGGCCCTGATCCTGCTTGACGTGCGCATGCCTGACATGGACGGCTACGAGGTGTGCCGCCGGCTCAAGGCCGATCCGGCCCACACCGGGATCCCGGTGCTGTTCATCACGGCGAGCGACAACCCGGACAGCGAGAGCCAGGGGTTCGAAGCGGGCGGGGTGGATTACATTTACAAGCCGGTCTGCCCAAGCACGGTGCGCGCCCGGGTGCGCACTCACCTCTCGCTGGTGCGTCTCGATCAGCTCGAACGCAGCTACCGCACTGCCATCGTGATGTTGAGCGAGGCGGGTCACTACAACGACACCGACACAGGGGTACATATCTGGCGCATGGCCGCCTATGCCCGAGCCCTGGCCGACGCGGCAGGCTGGAGTGCGGATCAGTCCGAGTTACTGGAGCTGGCGGCCCCCATGCACGACATGGGCAAGATTGGGATCCCCGATCATATCCTCAAAAAGCCCGGTCCCCTCACCGAAGAGGAGTGGGCCATCATGCGCACCCATCCGCGCATCGGTTACGAAATCTTGAAGCGCTCAGACGGGCTCATCTTCCGCATGGCGGCGGAGATTGCCCTGCATCACCACGAGAAGTGGGACGGCTCGGGTTACCCTGCAGGAGAAACCGGCGAAGGGATCCCCGAGGCGTCGCGGATCGTGGCCATCGCCGATGTGTTTGACGCCCTGAGTGTGCGTCGCCCTTACAAGGAACCCTGGCCGTTGGAGCAGGTGCTGGCGACGATGCGTGACGGTGCCGGCCAGCACTTCGATCCCCGGCTGCTCGCCTGTTTTCTCGAGATCATGCCGGAGATCTTGCGCCTCAAGGCCCAGTGGGACACCCGCGAGGAGCGGGGGATCACCAGATAGGTTGGGTCAGGTAGGGATTGCTTGCCTGCTCGCGGCC
Organism: Aeromonas sp. QDB39; assembly: GCF_027707585.1. Taxonomy (NCBI): domain Bacteria; kingdom Pseudomonadati; phylum Pseudomonadota; class Gammaproteobacteria; order Aeromonadales; family Aeromonadaceae; genus Aeromonas; species Aeromonas sp. QDB39. Next base: position 13,966 of record NZ_JAPCIV010000036.1, read on the forward strand.
GAATGTCGAGCTGGGACCGTGGCCGGGGATGAAGACGATGTCATCGCCAAGGGGCAGCAGGGTTTCGGTGATCGACTTGATGAGCGTCCCGTGATCGCCACGGGGAAAGTCGGTCCGGCCTATACTGCCGGCAAACAGCACGTCACCCACCCAGGCGAGCCGCTCGGTTTGCGAGAGCAGCACCACATGACCCGGGGTGTGGCCAGGGCAGAAGTACACCTCCAGCTCGCATTGACCCACCTTTACCTTGTCACCTTGCTCAAGCCAGTGATCCGGCGTGAACGCGGGGGTATGGGCGAAGCCAAACATCTGGCTCTGCTGGGGCAGCATGTCGAGCCAGAACGCATCCTCTTTGTGGGGGCCGGTGATGGCCACCCCGGTTTTCTCCCGCAACTCGGCAGCGGCACCCACGTGATCCAGATGACCGTGAGTCAGCAGGATATGGGTCAGGGTCAGCCCGCGTTTGGCGATGGCGGTCAGCAGCTTGTCTGCTTCGCCGCCCGGATCGATGAGGGCGGCCTGATGGGTCTCGTCACACCAGATGAGGGAGCAGTTCTGGGCAAACTGGGTGACCGGGATCACCTCGAATTTCAACATATGGGGTCCTCTTGATGGGCCGCTGATTCAGGCGTGCTGCTCGGCAAAGAAGTCGAGGCAAGCCTGCTTGTCACCCTGGAAGATGATGCGCTCGCGCTTGTTGCCAAGCTGGTAAAGGTACATGGGATCGTAATAGCGGGTCAGCAACAGGGTGATCCAGGCCAGGTGCAGCGAGGTATCACCGCTGCTGGCTTGCTCGGCGAGCGCGCTCTGCATCAGGGCGTCCAGCTCGCGATGGGCCTGATCGCCAAGCCGGCGCTTGAGTCTGGCCAGTGCATCGGTGAGGTAGGTGGCAAACAGTGGCCAGCCCTCTTCGGCGCCAAACATCGCCTGATAGCGCAGCCAGAGATCGTGTACATAGTCCTGGCGGATCTGTTCGGCGCGCTCTTCTTGCGGCACCTCGACCACCACCAGCGGCGCCTGGCTCATGGCATCGAACAGTGGATTGGGCAGGCAGCAGCGGCCGATGAGACGGCTCTCGTCCTCCACCACGAACGTCTGCTCGCCCTGCTGGCGGCGCTTGAGCAGCTCGATGGCCAAGTTGTTCTCAAAGCTGATGTTGCTGGGCTGGCCGCCGGGCAGCTGGCCAAACGACGACCCCCTGTGATGGGCATGGCCTTCCAGATCCAGCGCCTGGGCCACCTCGGTTAGCATGTGGGTCTTGCCGGAGCCGGTCATGCCGGTCAGCACGGTCCACTGGCACTCTGCTGCCGCCCCATCGAGGGTGTCGATGAGGAAGCGGCGCAGATCCTTGTAGCCGCCGGCGATCCGCGGGCGGGTGACCCCAGCTTCATGCAGCCACTGCTGCACCGTTTGCGAGCGCAGGCCGCCGCGAAAGCAGTAGAGCACGGCATCCGGCTGCCGGCGCAGCTGGGCCAGCCAGCCCTCGAGGCGTTCGGCGCGCACGGCGCCACCGACCAGTTGATGGCCCAGTGCAATGGCGGCCGCCTGCCCCTGCTGCTTGAAGCAGGTACCGACCTGGGCCCGCTCATCATCCGTCATCAATGGCAGATTGGTCGAGCAGGGGAAGGCCCCCTCCTTGAACTCGATGGGGGCGCGCAGGTCGATGAGCGGAACGTCATCCAGAAAGATTCGGGCGTAATCCGTGGCCAGTGGCAGTGCACTCATTGGACAACCTCGATGAACTGGTTGCTGGTGCGGGCCTGCAGCTGGCCGATGGGGGAGAGGGTCAGCCCTGCCTGTGCGGCAATGGCGAGGAGCTCGGCTTCACTTTCTTTACCGACGGCTACCAGCAAGCCGCCGCTGGTCTGCGGGTCGCACAGGATGTTGCGGGTGCGATCATCCATGGCGTCCAGCTTGTCACCATAGGAGTCGAAGTTGCGCAGGGTACCGCCCGGTACGCAGCCCTCGCTCAGGTAGTAATCCACCTCGTCCAGCAGCGGCAGCGCCTTGAAGTTCAGGCGGGCACTGACGCCGGAACCTTCGCACATCTCCAGCAGATGGCCGGCCAGACCAAAGCCGGTCACGTCGGTCATGGCGTGTACGCCGGGCAGCTCGGCAAAGCGCTGGCCAATCTTGTTGAGGGTGCACATGGCGTTGGGGGCCAGCTGCTCGTGTTCTGGTTTGAGTTTGCCCTTCTTCTGGGCGGTGGTGAGGATGCCGATGCCAAGCGGCTTGGTCAGATAGAGGGTGTCACCCACCTTGGCGGTGTCGTTCTGCTTGATGGCATTGAGCGGCACGATACCGGTCACTGCGAGGCCGAAGATGGGCTCGGGGGCATCGATGCTGTGGCCGCCGGCCAGAGAAATACCCGCTTCGTGACACACCTGACGGCCACCGTCGATCACCTGCTGGGCCACTTCCGGCGCCAGGGTGTTGATGGGCCAGCCGAGGATGGCGATGGCGACGATGGGTTTGCCGCCCATGGCGTAGATGTCGCTGATGGCGTTGGTGGCGGCGATGCGGCCGAAGGTGAAGGGATCATCGACGATGGGCATGAAGAAGTCGGTGGTGGAGACGATACCCTGACCGTTGCCGATATCGACCACGGCCGCGTCATCCTTGCTGCTGTTGCCGACCACCAGCGTCGGGTCGTCAAAGCCCGGGATCTGGCTCTTGAGAATGGTGTCGAGCACCTTGGGAGAGATTTTGCAGCCGCAGCCAGCGCCGTGGCTGTATTGGGTCAGACGAATGGAAGACATACTTTCCCCTTGTGTGTGCAAACTTGTGTGTACAAATAAGTGCAGCGGCTCTGTGGAGCCGTCAAATGTGCGCGTATGCGCGCGAAATTCGGGTGGCCTTGGCTGGCTTTGAGCGCAGCGATGTCAGGCAGCCGTGCAAGGCAGTCTGGCAGGACGGGGGAGGAGAGGCGACAGATGCGCCGGCGCAGCCCCGCCAAGGGCCACAGGACGGGCCATTATGCCACAAATGGCCACTCTGGTTCGAACTGGAATTCACACAAAGCGCAGGGAATTGGCGGGTTTAGATGAGGGGAGCCGCCCTCGCCATGACGCTGACAAGGCTCTCCCCCGGCGTAGCCCCAAAGGCGAGCCATGCTGCCATCGGGGCCATCTTTTGGTGGGGAACTTAGCCGGCTTGCTCCATCACCGGCTGGCGAGCCTTGCCGAGCCGGCGCAGGCGCCGTTGCAGCGGCCGCTCCAGCAGGGTGTAGCTGAGGGACGAGAGCCCGATCAGCACCGCCAGCATCAACAACGTGGCCAGCACACCCAGCAAGGGGTTGGTCTGGGCGTACCACCACGCGGTGAGCCCTGGCGCCAGATAGTGGACAAGCTCGCAGCCGGTGAGCAGCACCAGCGCGTGCAGCAGGTAGATGGAGTAGGAGAGATCCCCCAGCCAGTTGGTGAAGCGGTTATCCAGGAGGCGCAGCAGCGGGCTCTGGCGATCGCCCTGGCAGGCGGCAATCCAGATCAGCAACACGTAGGCGCTGATCAGCAGCAGGGTCAGCTGCGGCGTCATGGTGAACTGCATCAGCGCGAAGGGGAGCAGAAAGGCGAGCAGCAGCGGCAGATCCCGCTGCATCATGGGCCACTGCTGGGCGGCCTTGACCTTCGGCAGCAGCCAGAGGCCGAGCACGAATTCACCCACCCCGCGCCCGATGGCCAGCGCCCCGCTGGTGACATCCAGGGTACCGCGACTGTGCACGATAAAGGCCAGCACCGTCAGGGCCAGCAAGGGGGCGAGGTTGCTCCAGCGGCTGCGGGTGACGGCGAGCGGAATGAGCAGCGGAAACAGCAGATAGCTAATCCACTCCACGCTGAGCGACCAGGCGGCGAAGTTCCAGGTCAACCCGTGATCGGTCACCACCTGCAGCAGCAACAGGCTGCTTGGCAGCGCCTCGGCCGGGGTAAAGGGCGAGCCGAAAGGAGGCATCCCTTCCCACTCCCACATCTTGAACAGGGGGCCGGCGTAGAAGCCAATCTCATGGTGGGCCTTGTAGAGCTCCCAGCCCAGCAGCAGCAGCAGGGTCGCCAGATAGAGGGGATAAACCCGGGTCAGCCGCAGCCAGAGGAAGCGGCCATAACTTATGGTGCGGGGCGAGCGGGCGAAGGCTTCCCCGTAGACATGGGCCAGCACCAGCCCGCTCAAAATAAAGAACAGATCGACCCAGAGGTAGCCGTTCTCGATGAGTTGGGTGTGGCCGGCGATCGACTCCATCCACTGGGGAAAGAGCAGCAAGCGGGCGTGGAACAGTACCACCATCAGGGCAGCGATGCCCCGCAGCGGCGTCAACAGCGGCAATGATTGATTCATGACGGGATCCTTGTGATGTTCAGCTTGGCCTGACATCGATTTTTGTTGTGGTGCCGCTCATCAACCCTGATGAGTCGGCTGCCCTGGCTTGGCGGCCACAGGCGGGATCACCCTACCTAAAAGAGAGCCATACGGGTGTGATTTTCGTCATGAATGCGCATTTATCATCCAAAAACCAGCAAGGGATCAGCGCTGCAGCGAAGGTGAAGAGGGGATCTAGACTAGGGAAGTCATCCATCAGCGTGCGAGGATTGTCCTAATGAAACTCTATGCCCATCCTTTCTCATCCTACAGCCAGAAGGTGCTGATCGCCCTCTACGAGAATGCCACCCCGTTCGAGTACCTGAATCTCGAAGAGCCGACGGCCAACGCCGAACTTGCCGCCCTCTGGCCACTCAAGCGCTTCCCCGTGTTGCTGGATGACGGTCGCTGCATTCTCGAGAGCAGCACCATCGTCGCCCATCTGCAGGCGCACCACCCGGGCCCCGTCTGCCTGATCCCGCCTGGTGATGCGGGTCTGGAGGTGCATATGCTGGATCGCGTCTTCGATAATTATGTAATGACGCCGATGCAAAAAGTGGTGCTGGATGCGCTGCGCCCGGTCGCGGATCGCGACCGTTATGGCGTAGCGGAGGCCCGCGAGCTGCTCGATCAGATCTACCCCTGGCTCGATCAGCGGCTCGAAGGACGCCACTGGATTGCCGGTGCAGACTTCACGCTGGCCGATTGCGCCGCCGCCCCCTCGCTCTTCTACGCCGACTGGGCCCACGAGATCCCCGCTGGCTATGGTCGCCTGCGTGCCTATCGCGCCCGGCTGCTCAGCCATCCCTCCATCGTGCGGGTAGTGGAGGAGGCCAGGCCATTTCGACACTACTTCCCGCTGGGTGCGCCGGCGCGTGACTGAGCGGGATGGTTTGTGCCGGGCGGAATATTGCCGCCGCGGGTAATGTGCGAGGCGGACAGGGGCATGACGGGATCAACCGCAGGGGAAAAACAGCAGTATTCATTCGATTGAGTGAGTATGCATTTATGGCCGATATTTCCCCGAGAAATTTTGAATATTGATGCGTAATACTTCATGTTTTTGCATAAAAATACCGGGAATGTCCGTGCTGGTGGGCTGTGTATGCCATGTCTGGGGTGAAAGAGAGATGAGAATCTGGCTAACGATGCGGCAATTCCAGGTTGAGGATGGCTGCAGTCAGTCGAAGAGGATTGTTGGGGGCACCCATCGCTGCTGGTGGCAGAGTCAGAGTCAGGGTGAGGGCGAGGTTATCTCTTTGGCGGCCGCATAAAAAAAGCCCGCTTTGAGCGCGGGCTTTTTGATGGCTTGCCGAACCCAGTCCTGGCCCGGATCTGGAGCCGGGGACAGGGGGGCAGCGCTGGTCTGCCCGGCTTAGCGGGCGCGCACCACCAGCCCCTTGAGGTAGAAGCCTTCCGGATAGGCGGTACCTATGGGGTGATCGGATGCCTGGGACAGGAGCTCCAGGATCTGGGCGTCGCGGCCAGCATCGAGCGCCGCATCGGCGACGATTTTCTGGAACAGGCTCTGCTCCATCAGGCCGGAGCAGGAGTAGGTCAAGAGCACGCCACCCGGCGCCAGCAGCTGGAACGCCAGCATGTTGATGTCCTTGTAGCCGCGGCAGGCGCCCAGCAGCTGGGCCTTGCTCTCGGCAAACTTGGGCGGATCCAGCACGATGACGTCGAACTTTTCGCCCTTCTCGCGGTATTCACGCAGCAGCTTGAACACGTCGTGACGGACGAACTGGGTGTTGCTGGTATCCAGCCCGTTCAGTTCGGCGTTCTGGCGGGCGATATCCAGCGCGTTCTGGGAGAGATCGACGTTGACCACTTCCTTGGCGCCGCCCTTGAGGGCGTAGACGCCAAAACCACCGGTGTAGCAGAAGCAGTTGAGCACCCGCTTGCCTTCGGTGTACTTGGCGGCAGCCTGGCGGTTGTCCCGTTGATCCAGATAGAAACCGGTCTTGTGGCCGTTGCGGATGTCTACCAGGATCTTGACGCCGCCATTCTCCTCGATCACCACCGGCTCGGTCGGGGTTTCGCCATAGATGACGCCGGTACGCTCTTTCAGCCCTTCCTTCTTGCGTACCGCCACGTCGGAGCGCTCATAGATGCTGCACTCGGGGTAGAGGGTACGCAGTGCTTGGGTGATCAACTCGCGCTGGAACTCGGCACCGGCGGAGAGAATTTGGCACACCAGAAAGTCGGCGTAGCGGTCGATGGTCAGACCCGGCAGGCCGTCGGATTCGGCGGCGCAGAGGCGATAGCCGGTGAGGCCCTGACGCTTGATGAGCCCGTCGCGGGACTCCTGGGCGTATTTGAGGCGACGGATGAAGAAGTCGAGATCGACGGTTTCCTCTTTGTCGAAGGTCCAGACCCGGGCACGGATCTGGGAGCTGCCGGACCAGGCACCGCGGGCGAGCCACTTGCCATCCTGGGTGTAGATCTCGACGGTATCGCCATCGATGGGGTTGCCCTGTACCCGCTCGATCCCCTTGGAGAAGATCCAGGGGTGGCGACGCAGCAGGGATTTTTCGCGGCCTTTGACGAGATAGATGGAAGCGCTCATGGGGGTTGCCAGATGGTCAAAAGAAAAGGGGCCACATTCTAAGGGCAATAGGGCGGCTAAGCCAGTCTTTGCTGGTATATGACGAATGACTCATCTTTGCCGTTGGACAATGGTTGGATGCAGGATATGCGCAGTTTGAGGAGATTTCTTGTTGGTGTTGCAGACTGCTTATTTCAGTGGCTGTGGTTTGAGGTGCTTAATTTATGTTCAATAATCGTTTCTTGATGCGCAAAATATATCCATATTGGTATTTTTATCTTTATTTTGTGAGATTTCCTCTAAAGAGCCATTTGGTGATGTCGATAGAGTGGGGGCTATTTTGAATCTTTCCTTGCATCGAGCTGTCCATGTCACTTTCTATTGCCACCAATGTTTCTGCCCTCAATGCGTCTCGCCATCTTGGTCAGTCAGCAAATACGCTGGACTCTGTATATCGACGACTGTCATCCGGACTGCGTATCAACAGTGCCGCCGATGATGCAGCCGGCTTGCAGATCAGCAATCGTCTTACCAGTGAAGTGAACGGAACCAACACGGCGATCCGCAATGCCAATGATGGGATCTCGGTCATCAATGTGGCCGATGGTGCACTCGATGAGTCGGTAAACCTGATGCAGCGCATGCGCACCTTGGCTCTTCAGTCGGGAAGCGGTGCCAATACGGCAGAGGATCGCGCGGCCTTGAATGCTGAATTCAAGCAACTGCAGTTGGAGATGGACCGGATTGCCACAGGCACCCGGTTTGCCGGACAGGATCTGCTGGTGGGGAGCTACAAAGGCATTTTTTCGGTTGGTGCTTATGCAGGACAGAATACCGTCATTACCGATCTCAATGCCCAGACCAAAAATTTGGGAGAGATGGAGTGGCAAGCGCGCAGTCCGGCAGGCATCAAGCCGGGGGCATATGACATTGCTGATCTCAAACTTTCATCTCAACCAGTGACTCTCAATGGCGTGACCTTTGACAAAGATTATTCCACCCTGGAAGCATTCGTGGCAGATATCAATGGCACCACTTTCCCCAATAATGAGGGGCCGGTAAAAGCACAACAACTGCCTTTTTCAGTCGCTTCTGCAGTCGATTTATCCGCATTGCCATCCTATATCGATGTGGCGGGCCACTCTGTGGACTTGACCACCGGCATTGACATGACTGGATGGGATCCGGTCAATCCGACAGCGAAAAATAGTGCCATCATGGCAACCGTGGTTCAACGCATCAACAGTACTGCTCAAGCGGCAGGTCTGGGTTTTTATGTGAGTGCCTCCAACAACAGCAATCCCGCCAGCAATGCTTTGACCATGCATAGCGCTCAGGGCAACAGCCTGGCGCTGGCCAATGGCACAACAGCCCCACCGCAGCCCGCTCCACCGGCGCCTCCAGTGAGCAGCAACTCCTCTTTGAGCGCTCTGTTGCCTGATGTTACCCCCACGACGTATATCGGTCAGATGGAGCTGCATTCATCAGGCGACAAGTACTCTAACATCGATATGCAAGGGGCTAGCTTGAATGCGCTGGGCTTCTATCAAGCGGACAAGAAGAAATACACCGTTGATAACATTGATGTTCTGAATAATGACAATGCCAGCAGAGCGATCAAGACGCTGGATGTGGGAATGAAACAGCTGGGAGTGCAGCGTGCGAGACTGGGCGCGCAGGCCAATGCGCTGGATGCACGGGTGCGCAATCTTGCCAATGCCAATGAGAACCTCAGTGCTGCCCGTTCACGGATCCGTGATGCCGATATGGCGAGTGAGTCGGCGCGTCTGGTTCGTACCCAGATCTTGCAGCAGGCTAGCTCATCCATATTAAGTCAGGCCAATAGTCGGCCCAATATGGCACTTAGTCTGCTGCAGTCATGAGCAACAAGTTGAACTCATGGCACTCTGCAGTGCCATGAGTTCAACAAAGGGATTTCTCCCTTGGCAGATGATTGTGAAGTCATGATATTCAGATTGTGAATTGATGCTGAAACAACGGAGGCCGTCCCATGGATGGCCTCTGCTGTTTGGGCGGTACGTTAGATTTTTAGCCCTTTCAATGCCTGCGCCAGCTCGGTGGCGGTGGCCTTGAGGCCGGCGGTGCCGGCCACCGAGGCGCTGGCGGACTCTTCCACCTGGCCCGCTTCGTGGCGCACCTGATCCAGATTGCGGGTGATCTCCTCGGCCACCGAACTCTGCTGCTCGCTGGAGGTGGCGATCTGGGTGCTCATCTCCAGCACCGCATCGCTGTGGTTGCTGAGTTTGTCGATATCAAGCCCCACTTCGCTGATCAAGGCCTGGCTGCTGGCGGCGCGACCTACGGTTTTCTCCATGATGTCGTTCAGCGCGCCGGTGCCGGCCTGCAGCTCTTCGATCATCTGCTGGATCTCCACCGTGGCCTGCTGGGTACGGCTGGCGAGGGTGCGTACCTCGTCGGCCACCACCGCGAAGCCGCGGCCCTGCTCGCCGGCGCGGGCTGCCTCGATGGCGGCATTGAGGGCCAGCAGGTTGGTCTGCTGGGAGATGGCATTGATGACGTTGACCACTTCGTTGATGCGATTGGCGTTGTGGGTCAGCCGTTCCACCGCGCCGGAGGCGTTGCCGATCTCGTCGGCCAGGGTGCGGATGGCGGCGATGGTGCGAGATACCCGGGCGGCGCCGTTGGCCGCCTCTTCGCTCGACTGGCGGGTCTGCTGCAGGGTGTCGTTGGCGTTGCGGGCCACTTCACGGATGGCGGCAGACATCTGCTCCATGGCGGCGGCCAGGGAGTCCATGTGCTGGCGCTGGGAGCGGGCCATGCTCTCACCCTCGCTGGCGTGATCGCGAAACTCGTCGGCGGCCAGGGTGAGCGCCTCGGCGGACTCTTCCACCAGTTGCACTATCTTGTGCTGGCGGTCGGTAAACCTGTCGATGCTGCCCGCCAGAATGGAGAACTCGTCCCGTACCGGGAAGAAGTTGAGGCGGAAGGTGAGATCGCCATCCGCCACGGTCTGCAATGCCTTGTTGGTGGAGTAGAGCGCACCGGAGACAAAGGTCATCAGGTAGTGGGTGACCAGGGCCAGCAGGGCAGCCAGCACGGCGATGATGGTGAGCGTGGTGCCCTGACCATCCCACATGGAGTAGCGGGAGGCATCCAGGGTGCCGGTGACGATCCCGGCCTGACCGGCGCTGGCACCGTATCGATAGATGTCGCCCTGCCGGGTTAACCCTGTGCTGCCGGTCGGACTCAAGGTGAGCTCTGCCGGCAGGGTGAGACCGGCGTGCTGGCTTGAGAGCTGGGCGCTGAGTTCGACCCGCTGCTTGAGCTGATCCAGGCGCAGCTGCATCTGTTGCTGATGGCCGTCGGCCAGCAGATACCAGCTGAGAAAGGCAATGAACAGCAGCGGGCACCAGAAGGTGATGAGAAATTTTTCGCTGATCGTGAGGTGAATGAGATAACGGTCAACCCACCGAAACTTTACTTCTTTCATAATGGTATTGCGTCCTGCAAGGGGATGAGAGTGTCGCGCTCATTATCGCCTTGGGGGGAAATTTCTTAAGGGGAAGGTGTGAGAAATGGGAGAGCAATCGTTTGTCGTGCGAGTGTGGGGTCTGGTTCAGGGGGTGGGGTTTCGTTACTTCACCCGGGAGCGGGCGCTGCAACTGGGGCTGCGGGGCCACGCCTACAACCTGGAAGATGGCTCGGTGGAGATCCTCATCTGCGGGCCGGAGCAGAGCGTGCAAATGATGCTGGGTTGGCTGGAGCGCGGGCCGCGCACCGCCGAGGTGACCCGGATGGAGTATGAAGCGGCGCCACCGCCCAAGGGGAACGGCTTTCATACCAATTGAGCGCCTTGCCACGCCAATGACGCCGAACAGCCATGAAAAACGGGAGCCACACAGGCTCCCGTTTGCATCGATGGCACTCTTGAGTCAGCCAGCCTGGGCGGCATCGGCGATGGCCTGGGTCTTGGCCAGCACCGCCTGCAGAGCGGGGCGTTTGGCCAGACGATCCCGATAGGCCGCCAGCTTGGGGGGAATGGTCTGCTCGAAGCGGGTGGCCCACATCAGGGTATGGGCCAGCAGCAGATCGGCGATGGTTACCTGCTCACCCAGTAGGTAACCCTGCTCGGGTACCCAGGATTCGGCGATGGCCGCCGCCTTGTCGAACTCCCACTTGGCGGTGGGGAAGATGGCCGGCAGGCGCTGGGCCTCGGGCAGAGCGAAGCGGTGCTTGCCGATGGTCCACAGCGGCTGCTCCAGCTCGCAGGTGATGAAACTGACCCACTGGGCGTGCAGCGCCGAGGCCTGGGTCCCTCTGGCCGGCAGCCAGTTCGGGCCATACACCTCGGCCAGGTACTGCATGATGGCGGCGGATTCGGTCAGCACGAACTCCCCGTCCTTGAGCACCGGCATCTTGCCGCTCGGGTTGAGGGTCAGAAACCAGTCGCTGCGGTTCTCGCCCTTGGCGAAGTCGAGAAACTGGAACTGCCATGCCACGTCCAGCTCTTCCAGTAACCAGGATACGCGCAGGGCCCGGCTGACGGGGGTGCCATATAAGGTGATCATGCTTGCTCCTTGCCTGATGAAGGGGGCCATGGGCCCGAAGTGAATCGCCAGTCTAGGCAAATTACCCAGGTGCAACAAGCACCGAAAGGGGGAGCGCGTCCACAACCCAGGGCGTTTAGTGGGGAGAGGAGAGAGGGAAGGGGGCGAAGAGGGAAAAATAAAAGGGAGGCCGCAGGCCTCCCTTGATTGCTTGATGACCGGGCTGCGCTTACTTGACGCGCATGCCGGGCTGGGCGCCGTCCTGCGGCTCCAGGATCCAGAGATCCTTGCCGCCCGGGCCTGCCGCCAGCACCATGCCTTCGGACATGCCGAAGCGCATCTTGCGCGGGGCCAGGTTGGCCACCATCACGGTCAGCTTGCCTTCCAGATCTTCCGGGTTGTAGGCGGACTTGATGCCGGCAAACACCTGGCGGGTCTCACCGCCGATATCCAGCTGCAGCTTGAGCAGTTTGTCCGCTTCCGGTACTGCTTCGGCCTTCTTGATCAGCGCAACGCGCAGGTCAATCTTGGCGAAGTCGTCGTAGCTGATGGTTTCGCTGATGGGATCGTCTACCAGCGGGCCGCTCGCTTTCGGTGCCTGCTCTTTGGCCAGATCTTCCTTGGACGCGTCGATCATGGCTTCGATTTTGGCCGGTTCGATACGGGAGAACAGCGCCTTGAACGGGGCCAGCTGATGGTTGGTTAGCGGCTGGGCGACACCGTCCCAGCTGAGGGTTTCCCCCAGGAAGGCTTCGGCGCGCTCGGCCAAGAGCGGCATCACCGGCTTGAGGTAGGCCATCAGCACCCGGAACAGGTTGATGCCGACGGAGCAGACCGCCTGCAGCTCGGCATCAGCGCCTTCCTGCTTGGCGATGACCCAGGGAGCCTTGTCATCCACGTAGCGGTTGGCCTTGTCGGCCAGCGCCATTATCTCGCGGATGGCGCGGCTGAACTCGCGGCTCTCGTAGGCCTCGGCGATGGCTGTGCGGGCGTTGGCGAACTCGGCGTAGAGCTCGGGCTCGGCGCAGGTGGCGGCCAGCTTGCCGTCGAAACGCTTGGCGATGAAACCGGCGTTGCGCGACGCCAGGTTGACCAGCTTGTTGACCACGTCGGCGTTGACGCGGGCGACGAAGTCATCGAGGTTCAAGTCCAGATCGTCGATGCGGCTGTTGAGCTTGGCGGCGTAGTAGTAACGCAGGCACTCCGGATCCAGGTGATTGAGATAGGTGGAAGCCTTGATGAAGGTGCCCTTGGACTTGGACATCTTGGCACCGTTGACGGTCACGTAGCCGTGCACATTGACCTTGGTCGGCTTGCGGAAACCGGCGCCTTCCAGCATGGACGGCCAGAACAGGCAGTGGAAGTAGGCGATGTCCTTGCCGATGAAGTGATAGAGCTCGGCCTCGGAGTCCGCTTTCCAGTAGCTGTCGAAATCGATGTCGCCGCGCTTGTTGCACAGGTTCTTGAACGACGCCATGTAGCCGATGGGGGCATCCAGCCAGACGTAGAAGTACTTGCCCGGGGCGCCGGGAATTTCGAACCCGAAGTAGGGGGCGTCACGGGTGATGTCCCACTGCTGCAGGCCGCTTTCGAACCACTCCTGCATCTTGTTGGCCATCTCTTCCTGGATGGCGCCGGAGCCGCGTACCCACTCTGCCAGCCATTTTTCAAACTGCGGCAGATCGAAGAAGAAGTGTTCGGAGTCCTTCATCACCGGGGTGGCGCCGGAGACGGCGGATTTCGGATCAATCAGCTCGGTCGGGCTGTAGGTCGCGCCGCAGCTGTCACAGTTGTCGCCATACTGCTCCGGGGACTTGCACTTGGGACAGGTGCCTTTGACGAAGCGGTCCGGCAGGAACATGGACTTTTCCGGATCGAACAGCTGGGAGATGGTGCGGCTCTTGATCTTGCCGCCGGCTTGCAGACGGGCGTAGATCAGCTCCGCCAGCTCGCGGTTCTCGTCGCTGTGGGTGGAGTGATAGTTGTCAAAACTGATGTTGAACCCGGCGAAGTCGGCCTGGTGCTCCTTGGAGACGGCCGCGATCATCTCTTCCGGGGTGATCCCCAGCTGTTGGGCCTTGAGCATGATCGGGGTGCCGTGGGCATCGTCGGCACAGACAAAGTGCACCTGGTGACCGCGCATTCGCTGATAACGAACCCAGATATCGGCCTGGATGTGTTCCAGCATGTGGCCAAGATGGATGGAGCCATTGGCATAGGGAAGGGCGCAGGTTACCAGCATTGTACGAGGATCAGTTGCCATATAGTCGTTCTTGATGTGCTTGTTGGGATGATAGAGTGCCGTGCATGTTACCCGAATTGGGGGTAGCCTGCCTAGGGTTGTGGCTCGTCCGCTCTGCCGGCGCACGCTGGCCGACCAGCAGGCAAGCCACTGATTTGTGTGCGGTAACCGTTCACCTCAAGATAAAGACAAGATAATGAGGAGTTAATGGTGATTGATTCAGTAAAACAGATCCTCGCCGAATTTAAGCCAACTGGCTGGGGCAAGGATCTGGTGGCTGCCGGCTTCGTGCGCAGCATCGACAAACAGGGCTCGACGCTGACCATCAAGCTGGTGCTGCCCTTTGCAGGCCACTCCCTGTTTGAGCAGATCAAGCAGGAGTTCGATGCTCGTCTGTGCAGCGCCACCGGCGCCACCCGTATCGACTGGGTGGGCGAAGTCGAGGTCGCCAGCCTGCCGCGAGCGCAAGGGCTGGCGGCGGTGCAGGGCATTCGCAACATCATCGTGGTCGCCTCCGGCAAGGGCGGGGTGGGCAAGTCCACCACTGCCGTCAACCTGGCGCTGGCGCTGCAAAAGGAGGGGGCGCGGGTCGCCATTCTGGATGCGGACATCTATGGCCCCTCCATTCCGACCATGACCGGGACCTTGAAGGAGCGCCCCGTCAGCCATGACGGCAAGCTGATGGAGCCGGTGATGGCCTGCGGCCTCAAGAGCAACAGCATCGGCTATCTGGTGGCCGAGCAGGATGCCACCATCTGGCGTGGGCCCATGGCGAGCAAGGCGCTGGCCCAGATCCTCCACGAGACCCGCTGGGGTGAAGTGGACTATCTGGTGGTGGACATGCCGCCGGGTACCGGCGACATCCAGCTGACCCTGGCCCAGCAGGTGCCGACCACGGCGGCGGTGATCGTCACCACGCCGCAGGACGTGGCGCTGGCAGATGCCCGCAAGGGACTGGCCATGTTCAACAAGGTCAGCGTACCGGTGCTCGGCATCATCGAGAACATGAGTTACCACGTCTGCAGCGCCTGTGGTCATCATGAGCCGCTATTCGGTACTGGTGGCGGCCAGAAGATGGCTGAGCAGTACCAAGTGGCGCTGCTTGGCCAGCTGCCGCTGCACATCGACATCCGCCAGCACATGGACGATGGCTGTCCGACCGTGTTCGGCGCCCCGACCGGGGAGCTGGCAGAGGCCTATCTGAAACTGGCCCGTCGGGTGGGGGCTGAACTCTATTTCAGCGGTAAACCGATTGCGACCCCCCTCTATGCCATGGCGCTGGATGAATAATCGGCGGTCGACCGCCTGGGGTGGATTTGAGGGTGGGCATGGCTCACCCTTTTTTATATAATGGATCGGTTTAAACCATCCCCACTGCTCTTCTCTTTAGGTATTTTCAATGTCTGATACTCAACATTCGTGTGTGATCATCGGTATTGCTGGTGCATCCGCTTCCGGCAAGAGTCTTATAGCCCAAACCATCTATGAAGAGCTGGTGGCCGAGCTGGGAGCCGGTCAGATTGGCGTGATCACCGAAGATTGCTACTACCGCGATCAGACCCACCTGACCATGGAAGAGCGGGTCAAAACCAACTATGACCACCCCAACGCGCTGGATCACGATCTGCTGGTCCAGCATCTGAGCCAGCTGGTGCAAGGTGATGCGGTCAATATTCCCCAATACTCCTATACCGAACATACCCGCATGAGTGAAGTGACCCCGTTCGCACCGCGCCGGGTGATCATTCTGGAAGGGATCTTGCTGCTGACCGACAGCCGCTTGCGGGATCTGATGGATGCCTCCATCTTCATGGATACCCCGCTCGACATCTGCCTGCTGCGCCGCCTGGTGCGCGACGTGCAGGAGCGTGGCCGGACCATGGATTCCGTGCTCAAGCAGTACCAGAAGACGGTGCGTCCCATGTTCCTGCAGTTTATCGAGCCTTCCAAGCAGTATGCGGACGTGATCGTCCCCCGTGGCGGCAAGAACCGCATCGCCATTGACATGCTCAAGGCGCGTATTCGCCACATGTTGATTGGTTGAGATATATCAAGCCGGGTGATGCCCGGCTTTTTTAAATGAACAATTTGTCAGGAGAGTCGCCCAATGCGTCTTTGTGATACCGATATCGAACGTCATCTGGATGAAGGCAAGATCGTCATTGAGCCCAGACCCGGTATTGAACGGATCAGCGGCGTCAGCGTCGACGTGCTGCTGGGCAACGAGTTTCGGGTGTTTCGCGATCACACCGCCCCCTATATCGATCTGAGCGGCCCCAGCAGCGAAATGGCCGACGCCATCGATCGGGTGATGAGCGATGAAATCCATGTGCCGGATGGCGAAGCCTTCTATCTGCACCCTGGCCAGCTGGCCCTGGCGGTGACCTATGAATCGGTCACCCTGCCGGCCGACATCGTGGGCTGGCTGGATGGCCGCTCGTCCCTGGCCCGCCTTGGGCTGATGGTGCACGTGACCGCGCACCGCATCGATCCGGGCTGGTCCGGCCGCATCGTGCTGGAGTTCTACAACGGCGGCAAGCTGCCGTTGGCGCTGCGCCCCAAGATGAAGATCGGTGCGCTGAACTTCGAGATGCTCTCCGGTGTGGCGGCGCGTCCCTACAACAAACGGGAAAACGCCAAGTACAAGAGCCAGCAGGGTGCGGTGGCCAGTCGCATCAATCAGGACTGAGATCGGATCGACAGTCGAGCCGTCGGCAATGTGTTAAAAGAGGGCGCCGGTGGCGCCCTTCTCCATTTGCTTCGGCAGATTGATGTGGCGAAGAGGGCAGGGCGAGGGAGTGATCTTGCCTGCCATTTGTACAAACAGGGCGATGCGGTCGGTCGAAAATTGACGGAGCCTAAGTCGGTGAGAGTGATTTTTGCGGCATACTGATGATGAATTGTTCCCATTTGGGAACTGTTTTTGTCAGGCAAGGTCTGTTTAATTAATCAAGGACAAGCCGCATGGTGACTGGCTCTAAGCTATTTGCTGACGGAATGCTCTTTTTTTTTCTTACTGAAATATTTCAACAACGGGTATGGCGTTACCAGCCTTCTGGCATAATCCGCCGCAACTCATAAACAGGTTCGTTTTTTATGTTTGAAATGTTTAGTGGTTTGGGTTTGTGGTGGTCAATCGGTTTGGTATTGGCCGTTTTTTTTGTGTTGGCCTATGAATTCATCAACGGCTTTCACGATACCGCCAACGCGGTAGCAACGGTTATCTATACCAAGGCGATGCCGGCACACATGGCAGTAGTGGCCTCCGGTCTGTTCAACTTTGCCGGGGTCATGATGGGTGGTCTGGGGGTGGCTTATGCCATTGTCCACCTGCTGCCCATCGATCTGCTGCTGGGGATGGACTCCACTCAGGGTCTGATCATGGTGTTCTCCCTGCTGTTCTCCGCTATCGTGTGGAATTTGGGTACCTGGTTCTTCGGGATCCCGGCCTCCAGCTCACACACGCTGATCGGCTCCATTCTGGGGGTAGGCGGCGCCTATGCCTGGATCAGCCATCAACCGCTGCAGGAAGGCATCAACGTCGCGAAAGCCATCGACATCATGCTTTCCCTCATCATCTCTCCCACCGTCGGTTTCATCATCGCCGCATTGCTGCTGTTCGCCATGAAACGCGTATGGCAGGGCAGCAAGATCCACAAGACCCCGGAAGAGCGTCTGCTGGTGGACGGCAAGAAGCATCCGCCGTTCTGGGCGCGTCTCACTCTGGTGGCATCTGCCATGGGCGTGAGCTTTGTGCACGGTTCCAACGATGGCCAGAAGGGCATCGGTCTGGTGATGCTGGTGCTGATCTGCATGGCTCCTGCCTATTTCGCACTGGACATGAACAGCCGCTCCTATGATCTGGATCGCACCCAAGATGCCAATCAGCGCATCATGGAGATCTATCAGCGCAACCATGAGCAGGTTTCCAAAGTAGTGAACTTCAGTGTGCCTGCCCAGGCCCAGGAAGAGTTGATGACCCACTGTGCTGCCGATGGTGCTCTGCAGGCCATGGCCACGCTGGACAATCGTCTTGCCCAGGTGCGGACCTATGAAGAGATGGACCTGACCGACCGCCGTGAAGTGCGCCGTCTGCTGCTGTGTATCGACGATACCGCTCGCAAGGTGTCCAAGCTGCCGCTGCCGGCCAAAGAGCTGACCGACCTTGCCAAATGGCGCAAGGATCTGACGGCCACTGCCGAATATGCACCGACCTGGGTCATCGTCTCCATCGCGCTGGCGCTGGGCTGTGGCACCATGGTGGGCTGGCGTCGTATCGTCTACACCGTAGGCGAGAAGATTGGCTCCTCCGGCATGACCTACAGCCAGGGGATTGCCGCCCAGATCACCGCTGCCGCCTCCATCGGCGTGGCCAGCTTGACCGGGATGCCGGTATCGACCACTCATATCCTCTCCTCTGCAGTAGCGGGGACCATGGTGGCCAACAAGTCGGGCCTGCAGAGCCAGACCATCAAGACCATCCTGATGGCCTGGGTGCTGACCCTGCCGCTGACCATGCTGCTCTCTGGTGGTCTGTTCCTGATCAGCCATCATCTGTTCAGCTAATAGCAGATACCAAAGCATATTGAGAAAGGGCCCTTGTGGCCCTTTTTTCATGGCCTCAAAACGGATATGTGATGCCAAGCTCCCGCCAGCCGTTTTTCCAATTTGACCATCTCCTATATGCCATCAAACTATTTTTTCAATCCAATCAATTACTTCTCTCACCCACTAAGATCATCCCCACCCATCACATGTATTCAAAATAGAGGGCAGTGGCCGATTGGGCGTCTTTTGCGGTTCTGCCCCTGCTAGGGAGATGCGAGGGCCATGGAGTTGTTCGGCTAAGGTCGGTGCCTGTCATCTCATGGCACATGACGGCCTAAATTAGCAGATGGGATTAGCTGTGTTGGCGGCGGTGGAGGAGAGGTCTTTGCCTGCATTGGTCAGCAGTACGTCTGGAGTGCCGAGAGGATGGATGGTCGAATGGACAACCGGTGTCGATTGATAGAAGCATACGCACACCAAGCTGACTTCGAGATGGGTGGCAGGCTTGTGGCCATTCAGTTCATGCGCGCCAGTGTCGTGAAGGATGTCTATACAGCTCGATATTTGTATCTGTGCCGGCTCTTATCTTATCCACTCTGCCAAAGCAAGGAGCTATACAGTCGCAGCAGCAGGAAGACAAAACAAGGAGTGTGGATTGAACCGCAGCGAGTCAATGGCTGTGGTTATTCAATATGATGGGAGAAGCTTGTGGCTCTAAGTGCTAGTAGGTAGCGGAGTAGTAAAAGGACTGGTAACCGAGACGAGCTGACGGTGCTATGCCGCACGCACATAAAAAAAGAGCCACACAATGTGTGGCTCTTTTTGTCAGACTAGCGAGTCATCAAGGACGACCGGCCGGGCTGGTTGCAACGTTCACGGCAGCGGTGCTGCCGCCATGGCGACCTGAGCTTGCCACTTCACTGCGCACCAGCGGCGCATGATCAACCGGCTCGCGTACCGGCAGGGCAGGGGCAGCAGCCGGAGTTGCCATTGGCGCAGAGGCCTTGCGGGCACCGGCCAGCAGGCCACCACCACGTTTGACTTGCTTGGTCACAGGGGCTGCTACGGCAGCTGCTACCGGAGCTTCGTCAGCGATGACAGGCTCAGCGACCGGAGCTGGCTGTTCAACTACCAGAGGGGCAACCTCGGCTACAACCACTGCCGGAGCCGCTTCTTCAACTGCTGGTGCAGCAGGTGCCGCTTCAACCACGGCAGTCTCGATGGCCGGAGCCTCGACAGCAACGGCTTCCGCAATGACCGGGGCAGCAACTTCTGCAACCACTGGCTCGTTGACAACCGCTACCTGGGCTTCTTCAGCAACTACCGCTTCGGTTACCACTGGCTCTGTGGCCACGACTTCAGCCTGCTCGTGAGCCTCGGCCACAACTGCTTCAGGCACGACATGCTCAGTCAGCGCAGCAGAGGCCTGCAGGGCGGCGGCAACCGCTTCAGCACTGGGGATGGTGATGACAGGAACTGCCGGCTCTTCCACTTTCACCTGGGCGGCATCTGCCTGGGCAGCTGCAGTCAGGGTAGGGGTAGCGCCTTCGGCAGACTGTTCTTCATCTTCACGCTGGCTGCGGGCATCTTCATTGATGCGCTTGCGACGTTGGCCTTCGATACGCTGATTGCGCGGCGTACGACGGGAACGACGCTGGCCTTCGGCCTGCTCATCGTGTTGCTCTACTGCGTCGGTGGTCTCTTCGGCAACAACCGGAGCATCGGCGGGCAGGGCGGCAACGTCGCTGACCGGGGCATCGACCCGGATCTGCTTGCGCAGTTGACGACGTTCGCGACGCTCAGCCACTTTCTGCTCTTTTTCCAAACGCGGCTCGTCGTTGACCATGGTGGTATCGACGGTTTCTACCGCGTCAACGACCACTTCGGCGCGAGGTTCACGCGGAGCGCGGGGTTCACGAGCCGGGCGCGGTGCGCGGGGTTCGCGTTCCTGACGTGGCTCACGAGCCTCGCGAGGTTCACGTTCCATGCGCTGTTCACGCACTTCGCCACGGGCTTCACGCTCCTGACGCGGCTCACGCTCTTTGCGGGGACGACGGTTGCGGCTTTCACCACCTTCACGGTTGGCACCCGCTTCCCGCTTCTCTGCGGTATCGGCAGGGCTGCGGTTACCACGGTTGTCATCACGACGACCACGCTGACCACGGCTGCGGGTTTCATCGCGTTGATGACGATGACCCTCATCCTTGCGTGCTTCGCGCTGGGCTGCCGGTTTGTCGGCAGGAGCCTTCACGTCGGCAGGGGCGGTGTCGGAACCGAATAAGCCGGAGATGGCCTTGAACAGTTTGCCAAACAGACCAGCTTCGGGCGCGGCCGGTGCAGCAGGAGCCACGACCGGGGCCGGCGCGGCGGGAGCCGGCTGGGGCGCCTGGACAAAACCTTGCAGCAGCGGTTGTTCGCGCTCGATCACCTGAGCCTGCTTCGGCTGGTAGACCGGCTTGGCAATCTCGGTTTTCAGCTCGTAGCTGGCCGCTTCCGGGATCTCGTTCTGACGGATGCGGGTCACTTCGTAGTGCGGGGTTTCCAGATGCTGGTTCGGAATGATGTAGACACGCACATCATTGCGCTGTTCCAGGCTGGCGATGGAGGCACGCTTCTCGTTGAGCAGATAGGCGGCAACATCGACCGGCACCTGACCGTGAACCTGCTCGGTGTTGTCCTTCATGGCCTCTTCTTCGATGAGACGCAGGATGGACAGCGCCAGTGATTCGTTGTCACGGATCACCCCCTGGCCCTGGCAACGAGGGCAGATATGGCTGCTGGACTCGTTGAGGGAGGGACGCAGACGCTGGCGAGACATCTCCAGCAGACCGAAACGGGAGATCCGGCCCAGCTGGATGCGGGCACGATCCTGATGCACCGCTTCACGCAGACGGTTTTCCACTTCGCGCTGATGACGAACCGGGGTCATGTCGATGAAGTCGATGACGATCAGACCACCCAGGTCGCGCAGGCGCAATTGACGGGCAATTTCGTCGGCCGCTTCCAGGTTGGTTTGCAGCGCAGTCTCTTCGATATCGCCGCCCTTGGTGGCGCGGGAGGAGTTGATATCGATGGAGGTCAGTGCTTCGGTCGGATCGATGACGATGCTGCCGCCGGAGGGCAGACGCACTTCACGCTGGAAGGCCGACTCGATCTGGCTCTCGATCTGGAAGTGGTTGAACAGGGCAACTTCACCCTTGTACAGCTTCACGCGATTGAGGAAATCGGGACGAACCAGCTCGATATGCGCTTTGGCACGCTCGAAGATGACCGGGTTGTCGATCAGGATCTCGCCGACATCGCGACGCAGGTAGTCACGGATTGCACGCACGATGACGTTGCTTTCCTGATGGATCAGCACTGGTGCAGAGCGGCTCTGTGACGCCTTGTGGATGGAATCCCAGTGGTTGAGCAGAACGTTCAGATCCCACTCCAGCTCTTCCGGGGATTTGCCCACACCGGCGGTACGCACGATGAGACCCATGCCGTCCGGCACGGTCAGGCCGCTCAGGGCTTCTTTCAGTTCAGTCCGTTCATCACCTTCGATACGGCGGGAGATACCGCCGGCGCGAGGATTGTTCGGCATCAGTACCAGGTAGCTGCCGGCCAGACTGATAAAGGTAGTGAGGGCTGCACCCTTGGTGCCACGCTCTTCCTTGTCGATCTGGACGATCACTTCCTGGCCTTCGCGGACCACTTCTTTGATGTTGGGACGACCCTGATAGGAGTAACCGGAGGGGAAGTAATTGCGGGCGATTTCCTTTAACGGCAGGAAACCGTGGCGCTCGGCGCCATAGTCGACAAAAGCAGCTTCAAGACTGGGTTCTACGCGGGTGATTTTGCCCTTGTAAATGTTCGCTTTTTTCTGCTCGTGTCCCGGACTTTCAATATCCAGATCGTAGAGCTGTTGTCCGTCAACCAGCGCTACGCGCAACTCTTCTTCCTGAGTCGCGTTGATTAGCATTCTTTTCATTGAGTTCTCGTTATTTTGTCATTTTGATTTCCTCCACAGGATCCTGCCGGCGCCGGCCTCGGGTCTTCAGCATACTGGGGCAACCTCCCGGTTGGGGTATGCATGAGGCGCAAACTAAGGGCACTCTGGTCCAGCCTTCTCAAGAAGGCATGAAAAGGATACCGGTGTGGAGACAAATTAGCGGTTCTGTTTGCGTTCTCCATGCGCTGTACCTCGCACCCGGGAACCGTCATGTTCTTGTATACACGGTGTTTCGGGATTGGGTGGCATAAATTTTGGCCACTTAGTACAAGGCTTGAACACAATGACAAAACCTTGTTTATTATCCCATTTAAACCACTTTTATAGCAAGGCGCCATTTTTCAACAAAGCATGCAGCCAAGGGCCGCCGGCAGTGTTAAAATCCGCGCCATGACACAGATACATCAACAAGTGCAGCTGCTCACCATCGAAGCTGAGCATGAAGGGCAGCGCATCGACAATTTTCTCAAGACTCAGCTAAAGGGCGTCCCCAAGAGCCTGATCTATCGCATCCTTCGCAAAGGGGAAGTGCGCGTCAACAAAAAGCGCATCAAACCGGAATACAAACTCTGCACTGGCGACGAGGTACGGGTCCCCCCCGTGCGGGTTGCCGAAAAGAACGAACTGCCCTCGGCCAATCTTGGCAGCATCCAGCGTCTGGAGAGCCAGATCCTGTTTGAAGATGACGCCATGATAGTGCTGAACAAGCCGTCCGGCATGGCGGTACACGGCGGCAGCGGCCTTAGCTTTGGCGTGATTGAAGGGCTGCGCGCCCTGCGCCCGGAAGCCCGTTTCCTCGAACTGGTGCATCGGCTCGATCGCGACACCTCCGGCGTACTGCTGGTTGCCAAGAAGCGCAGCGCCCTGCGCAGCCTGCATGAACAGCTGCGGGTCAAAACCATGCGCAAGCAGTACCTGGCGCTGGTGCGTGGCCAGTGGCAGCCTCACGTCAAGGTGGTCAATGCACCGCTGCGTAAAAATGACCTGCAATCCGGCGAGCGGGTAGTGCGGGTCAGTAGCGATGGCAAGCCCTCGGAAACGCGTTTCCGGATTGCCCGTCAGTTTGCCGAGGCCACCCTGGTGGAGTGCAGCCCGATCACCGGTCGTACCCATCAGATCCGGGTGCATACCCAGCATGCGGGTCACCCCATCGCCTGTGATGACAAGTATGGAGAAGCCGCATTTGACGATAAAATGCGCAGTCAGGGGCTGAAACGACTGTTTTTGCATGCCTGGAAGCTGAGCTTCATCCATCCGGCCGATGGTCGCGAGATGCAGGTGGAAGCACCGCTGGCCCCCGAACTCGACGACTTCCTGAACAAGTTGGCCCGCTGATGCAGACCATCCGGCTCGCCATCTTCGACTGGGACGGTACCCTGATGGACTCGGTGGGCCGGATTGTTGCCTGTGTGGCGCACGCGGCGTGCGACTGTGGTGAGCCCGTGCCCACCGCCGTCGAGACGCACCAGATCATCGGTCTCAGTCTGGAGGTCGGTATCCCCCGGCTGTTTTCCCTGGAGCAGGGGAGTGAACGAGCCAACGCCCTGATCGCCCGTTATCGCCACCATTACGTGCATGACAGCACACCCAGCCCGTTGTTTGCCGGTACAAGGGAGCTGTTGCAGCATTGGCATGAACAAGGCGTGGCCCTGGCGGTCGCCACCGGCAAGTCCCGGCGTGGATTGGACAGGGTACTGGATGAAACCGGGTTGCGGCCGCTCTTTGTTGCCACGCGCGGGGCGGACGAGGCCAACTCAAAGCCCGATCCCCTGATGCTGACGCAAATTCTGGATGAGCTGGGCATTGCCCCGCACCAGGCGGTGATGATCGGCGATTCCATCCACGACATGGCGATGGCCGAGGCGCTGGCCATGCCGCGGATCGGGGTTAGCTGGGGCGTGCACGACCGTGCGCGCTTGCTGGCCCACCATCCGCTGGCGGTGGTCGATACCATGGCGGAGCTCCAGCGGTTGCTGGATTAGCCTTGCGATATGACAGATGAATAAACGAAAAACGGGAGCCTTGGCTCCCGTTTTTCGTGGCTGGCATGCCGCTCCCATCAGGGCAGGGCAATACCGTGGCGGGCCAGCAGCTCGATCAGGCCGATCAGCGGCAGGCCGATCAGCGCATTGGGATCGCGGCCTTCCAAGGCCTTGAACAGCACGATCCCCATGCCTTCACACTTGAAGCTGCCGGCACAGTCGAGGGGCTGTTCAGCTTCTACATAGCGGCGAATGGCCGCCTCACCCAGCTGGCGAAAGTGAACGGTGAAGGGTTCTATCAGCTGTTCGGCGCGGCCAGACGCGGTGTCCAGCACGCACAGGCCGGTATAAAAGGTGGCGCTGCGCCCCTGGGCCGCCATCAGCTGGGCCACCGCTCGCTCGACCGTTCCCGGCTTGCCCAGGATCCGGCCATCGCAGACGCACACCTGATCCGAGCCGATGATCAGCCCCTGATCATGCTGGTCGGCGATGGCACGGGCCTTGGCATGGGCCAGCCGTGCCACCAGCGTCAGTGCATCCTCACCAGGCTGCACAGATTCATCAACATTTGGCGCGGCGCACTCAAAGGGGAGGCCCAGCTTTTCCAGCAGGGCTTTGCGGTAACGGGAGGTGGAAGCGAGGATCAGGGGACGTGACATGGCAATCAGGTATCCAGGTTCAGAAACGGGCAGGCGTGGATGGTATCGCCACCGTGCGGCGAGGGCAAATGTCGCCGCCATTCTCTTTTCCAGCATGTCGAGATTGGAAAACACCGCTATCGGCTTATTCATCCGGCCTGACGTTATAGTGCCCCGTCGATGCTACCCATTCGCTGAGGAGTCACCATGGGCCGTTACATACTCTGCTGTTTTTTGATGATCAAGCTCTACCCGGTGGGGATCGATCTCTATCTGGTGGCGTTGCCCAACATAGGCGCCAGCCTTCAGGCCAGCGAGGCTCAGCTGCACACCGCGTTTTCCCTCTATCTGCTCGGCATGGCCGCGACCGTCCCGCTGGCCGGCTTGCTGGCGGATCGCCACGGCCGCAGGCCGGTGATCCTGAGCGGGGCCGGCTTGTTTATGCTGGCGTCGCTACTGGCCGGCAGCGCCGACGACACAGCGCAGTTTCTGCTGGCACGGGTGGGTCAGGGGGCAGGGGCCGGCGCACTCTACATCATGACCTTTACCGTGCTGCGAGACGTGTTGCCACCGGCCCGGCTGGCGGCCGTGCTGTCGGCCATCAATGGGGTCATCTGCGTGATCCCCGTGCTGGCGCCACTGCTCGGCTATCTCATCCTGACCGGCTTCCCATGGCCTGCCATCTTTCAGGCCATGGCGCTGCTCGGTGGCGTGGTGCTGCTGATCAACCTGCTGGGGCTGAAAGAGAGTCTGCCGCTGCACTCTGAGCCATCCTCGCGTGCGTCAGTAGCCCGCTTTGCCTTCTTGCGAGTGCCGCAGTTCCTCTGGATGTGCGCGTTGAGCAGTGCCGGCATGACCTGCATTCTGACCTACGTCAGCACTTCACCCATGATCCTGATGACCCAGAGGGGGCTGGCAACCGCAGAGTATGCCCGCATCATGATGATCATGGCGATGATCAGCATGATCACCTCCTTCTTCGCCCCCTTGTTGCTGCGTCGGCTCCACAAGCACAGCCTGCTCGAGCTGGCCCACGGTGGGTTGGGGTTGGCACTGCTGCTGATCCTGGCCTCTCATCTTGAGAGCTCCTGGGGCCTGTGGCTGCTGCTGGCGGGCTTTGCCTTCACCTGCATCGGTTTTTCTGCGAGCTTCGGCATCGCCATGGGCGAGGCGCTGGCCAGTTGCCGTCATCAGATAGCGCTCGCCAGCGCCACCCTCTGTCTTGCCCAGATAACCGTGAGCGCCGGCTATATCTGGCTGATGGGGTGGCTTGGCTTTGCACCCAGCACGCTGCTTGCCTGTGCCCTGCTCGGCGCCGTGTTACTCTATCTGCTCTTTCGCGCCCTGGGGCCGGCCTTCGACAGCCCCGCCCATGGCGCCCCGGTCATGGAGAATCCCTGAGCATGCGTCCCCTGATCGACCTCGATCTCAATTTGTTGGTGGTATTTCGGCTGTTGCTGCAAGAGCGCAGTGTCACCAAGGCGGCCAAGAAACTTAATGTCACGGCGCCCACCGTCAGCAAGGCGCTGGCGCGGCTGCGCGACTGGTTCGACGACCCGCTGTTCCTTCGCACTCAGCGGGGGTTGGAGCCCACCAATCTGTCGCTCACCCTGGAGGAAGAGCTCAAGGAGTGGTTCCAGCTATCGGGCAACATCGCCTCTCTCTGCGGCAATGCCATTCCGGCGGGGGCCGCGTTCAGGCTGGTGCTGGAGTCGCCCTTTTACATCAGCTTTCTCAATGACCTGCCCATGGTGATTTATGAAACCTATCGCAAATCGACCATCCGGATCATGAACTGGGACCATCACTCCCTCAACGACATCATCAATGGTGATGCCGATCTCGGCTTCTGTGCGAGGGAAACCCACCCCAGCTCGCTGGCCAGGGTCAACCGGCTGCCCTATTACATCGATCACGAGGTGTTGTTCGAAGACAGGCCCATGGTGTTTTTGCGCAAGGATCACCCGCTGCTGGCCCGCACCTGGAACCTCGACAACTTCCTCGCCTATCCCCATGTCAGCGTGGTGTGGGAGGCGAGCGATGCCTGGGCGCTCGACAGCCTGCTGGATGATGAGGGGCTCAGCCGGCAGGTGCCGATCCGGGTCTCCAGCTTCGAGCAGGCGCTGCATATCGCAGCCCAGTCTGACCACGAACTGATCGCGGTGGTGCCCTCCTATTGCGCCAGCTATGCCCGTCAGCACCACGACAATCTGATCTCCTTGCCGCTGCCGCTGGATGAAGCCCTCTATCGGCAACTCGACATCGCCTTCATCCTGCTCTGGCACAAGCGCAACAACCACAACACCAAGGTGCTGTGGCTGCGCGACGAGATCAAACGGCTCTACCACCAGCATATCGGGGCAACCGGCGCAGGTTAACCCTGGCCTCTACCTCGCAGGGTCATAAAAACGGCTATAAGCATAGGAATGGGCAAAACGGGGTCATGGATGATGAGAGTCGGGATATGGCTGTTATGGTTGCTCTGTATACCGGCCTGGGCACAGGGCTGGCACCTGCAGGCGGGGGAGGCGGGCATATTGCTGTGGAGCCGGGCTCATCCCCCTGGCGCTTTTCAGGCTTTGCGCCTGGAGATGAACGTGGCCGCGCCGCCGTCGGCACTGCTGGCCGTACTGCGCGATACTTCCCGCCATCAGGAGTGGCTGCCTCAGAGCCTGGAGGTAAGGGTGCTGGCCAAGCCGGCACCCGATGAAGATCTGGTCTATACCCGGCTCTCTGCGCCCTGGCCGGTACAGGAGCGGGAGCTTATCACCCACTCCCGCCTGCAACGCCTGCCAAATTGCGCCCTGGTGCTGACGGTATGGGCCGCCCCTGATGCACTGCCGCCTTACCCCGGTCGGGTGCGGATCCGCGCAAGTGAAGGACGCTGGGAGGCGGTGCCGCAACTCAACGGCACCACCCTGATACGCCTCGAAACTTATACCAACCCGGGTGACAACCTGCCTGGCTGGCTTATCAATCCCATCGCCGCCCAGGCGGCGCTGGACAGTTTTCGGGCCATCCGTCGCCTGATGGAGGCCATCCCGCCCGAGCCTTGCCCTTGCGCCCGCATGCGGCAGGGGCGCCTAGTCGGGCTGTGCGGCAGCCATCCATGAACCCTGTGGGGGCAGGGGAGTGGTTGAGCCACCTGCGCTGTGAAATGCTGCTGTCAAGGAGTGCGCCGGATCCCCGCCGTCAACGCAAATGCGGCCAGGATCCGGTGTCGGATCCGTGGGTTTATGGCATAATCAGCCACCGGTGAGCGCAAGTTCCGCCATGTGCGGGGGTTGTGAGGTTAAAATCATCGGCGGTAAGGACTTTTTCCTTTGACTATCAGTTGTTGGACCTATAATATTCGCGCCCTATGCAAAAGGTGAAGTTGCCCGTAAAGGTTGATCCAGTCCGTAGTGCCTCGAAGCTGCTCGATTATGTCGGGATAGTGGAAAAGTCGCAGATGCCCAGGCTGGAGGAATCAACCGCAGGCTTGCAGAGTGATATCGATGTATCGCTGCACTTTGGCAAAGATGTCCAGAAGTTGACCGTTATGAAAGGCACTGCCCATGCCAAGGTTGACCTGGTTTGCCAGCGTTGTGGAGAAACATTCGAGCATCTCTGTGAAGCTGAATTTATCTACACTCCGCTGTTCGAGAGAACAAACGAGGAAGAACTGCCGGAAGCTTATGAGCCCATTGAGTTGGACGAAAACGGCGAGATGGATCTTCATCAAATCCTGGAGGATGAACTCATCCTCTCGTTGCCGCAGGTGGCCATGCATCCCATGGATGCTTGCCCGCGCGGTAACATGGAGATGACCTGGGGTGAAATCGAACCTGCTGATGAGCGGCCGAATCCCTTTGCAGTTCTTGAAGAGCTTAAACGTAAGTGAATTTAGGAGTTAGCCTACAATGGCCGTACAACAGAACCGTAAAACCCGTGCCAAGCGTGGCATGCGTCGTTCCCACGATGCGCTGACCACCGCTGCCCTGACTGTTGATCAGACCAGTGGCGAAATTCATCGTCGTCACCACGTGACTGCCGATGGTTTCTACCGCGGTAAAAAGGTAATCGCTTAAGGATTGCCTTTGTCTACGCAAACTGTCGCGCTAGACATCATGGGGGGAGATATTGGCCCCTCGGAAACAGTGCCTGCCGCCGTGCAGGCACTGTCTCTTTTACCCCAGTTAAAACTGATCCTGGTTGGTGACCAACACCAGACCACCCCTCTTTTGCAGCAACATGGCTTGCTGAATCACCCCCGCGTTCGTTTCGTGCATGCATCCCAGGTGGTTGGCATGGGCGACAAACCGATCGTGGCGCTGCGCACCCTGAAAGACTCCTCCATGCGGGTCGTCCTCAATCTGGTGAAGGCCGGCGAGGCCGATGCCTGCGTCAGCGCCGGTAATACCGGTGCGCTGATGGCGATGGCCAAGTGCGTGCTCAAATCCCTGCCCGGGGTCGACCGACCCGCCCTCATCAAGGCGCTGCCCACTCTTTCCGGCAAACGTACCGTGATGCTGGATCTTGGCGCCAACGTCAGCTGTGATGCCGATACCCTGCTGCAATTTGCGGTGATGGGCGCCGTGGTGGCTGAAAAGGTGGAGGGCATTGCCACTCCCAGGGTGGCCCTGCTCAACGTGGGGGAGGAGGAGATCAAGGGCAACGATCTGGTGCGCCACAGTGCCGAGTTGCTGCGCCAGTGCCAGGCGCTCAACTTCGTCGGTTTTGTCGAAGGGGACCGGATCTTCAGCGGTGAGTGCGACGTGATCGTCTGCGACGGTTTTGTTGGCAACGTGGCCCTCAAGACGGCGGAAGGGGTCGTGCGGATGATGGCCCAACTGGCCGGATATCCCCGCAAAAAAAGCAGTTTTCTTGGTCGTATCGCCGGATTTATGTTCAAACGGCGTTTTTCTTACCTGAACCCCGACCAGTATAACGGTGCAAGTCTGTTAGGATTGCGCGGCATTGTGGTAAAAAGCCACGGGCGGGCCGAACGGCGCGCCCTATGTAACGCGATCCTGCTGGCCGCGCAAGAGGCCAAGCATCAACTTCCATTGCAAATAGCAGATCGCCTTGAATCTGTCTTTTCCGACAGGGATCTATAAGAACTCTATGCATAGCAAAATTTTGGGTACTGGCAGTTATCTGCCGAACTCGGTACGTACCAATGCCGATCTCGAACAGATGGTGGAAACCAGCGACGAGTGGATTGTGGAGCGTACCGGGATCCGTGAACGTCGCATTGCCGGTGCCGATGAAACCGTCGCCACCCTGTCTCACCAGGCTGCTCTGCGCGCCCTGGACGCGGCGGGCCTGACCGCTGCCGATCTCGACATGATAGTGCTGGCCACCACCAGTGCCGAGAACGCCTTCCCGGCCGCAGCCTGTGAATTGCAGGGGCTGCTCGGGGTGCAAGGGATCCCGGCTTTTGATGTGGCCGCCGCCTGCGCCGGCTTTACCTACGCGCTCTCCATCGCCGATCAGTTCGTCAAATCCGGTGCTGCCCGCCACGTCCTGGTGGTCGGGGCCGATGTGCTGTCACGCATGTGCGATCCGGAAGATCGCGGCACTATCATCCTCTTTGGTGACGGGGCAGGGGCCGTGGTGATCGGCGCCAGCGAAACACCGGGCATTCTCTCCACCCATCTGCATGCCGATGGCCGTTACGGCGATCTACTCAAGCTGCCGCAGCCGCGCCGCGGTATGCCGGGGGCCGAGCTTGAAGCCTACATGTACATGAAGGGCAACGATGTGTTCAAGGTGGCGGTCACTCGTTTGAGCGAGATCGTCACCGAGACCCTGGCCGCCGCCGGCATCGCGCCGAGCGAGCTGGACTGGCTGGTGCCTCATCAGGCCAACTTCCGCATCATCAGCGCCACCGCCAAGAAGCTTGGCATGGGGCTGGACAAGGTGGTGCTGACCCTCGACAAGCACGGCAACACCTCTGCCGCCTCCGTGCCCATTGCCTTCGATGAAGGGGTGCGTGACGGCCGGATCAAACCGGGCCAGCTGGTACTGCTGGAGGCCTTCGGCGGTGGTTTTGCCTGGGGCTCGGCGCTGGTTCGCCTCTGATCGTGGTCGGGATGAGCAATCTGGCTCATCCTGCTGCTCTCATTTTTGTCTTATCTAAAGGAATCAATGATGACCCAATTTGCCATTGCCTTCCCGGGACAGGGCTCCCAAACCGTCGGCATGCTGGCCGAGCTGGCCGAACAACATGCCGTGATCAAGGAGACCTTCGCCGAGGCGAGCCAGGTGCTGGGTTATGACCTGTTTGCCCTGGTGATGGATGGTCCGGCCGACGATCTGAACAAGACCTGGCGCACCCAGCCCGCCTTGCTGACAGCCTCTGTCGCGCTGTGGCGCCTGTGGCAACAACAGGGTGGGGCAACCCCCGCCGTGATGGCTGGCCACAGCCTGGGTGAGTACTCCGCCCTGGTGTGCAGCGGTGCACTGGCCTTTACCGATGCGGTCAAACTGGTCGAGCTGCGTGGTCTGGCCATGCAGGAAGCCGTGCCGGAAGGCACCGGTGCCATGGCCGCCATCATCGGGCTGGACAATGACGCCATCGCCGCCAACTGCGAAAAAGCGGCGCAAGGACAGGTGGTCTCCCCGGTCAACTTCAACTCTCCGGGCCAGGTGGTCATCGCCGGCCACAAAGAGGCCGTCGAGCGTGCCAACGTGCTGATGAAAGAGTCCGGCGCCAAGCGTGCACTGCCGCTGCCGGTCTCCGTGCCTTCTCACTGCGCCCTGATGAAACCTGCCGCAGAAAAATTGGCAGCTGCGCTGGACGGGATCGAGATCAAGGTTCCTGCCATCGCTGTCATCAATAATGTCGATGTATCCTGTGAACAGGATCCGGCCGCCATCAAACAGGCTCTGGTGCGTCAGCTGTTCAGTCCGGTTCGTTGGACCGAGACTGTCGAGCGGATGGCCAATGAGGGGGTTACCCTCGAGATCGAGATGGGACCGGGCAAGGTATTGACCGGGCTCGCCAAGCGCATCGACAAGCGCGTGGAAGGTATTCATGCCAACGACGCCGCCTCTTTCGAGCAGGCGCTGGCCCAGATCAAGTAAACAGGAGCAAGTAATGAGCTTTACCGATAAGGTTGTGTTGGTGACCGGTGCCAGTCGTGGCATCGGCCGTGCAATTGCCGAAACTTTTGCGGCCCGTGGCGCCAAGGTAGTCGGCACGGCAACCAGCGAGAGCGGCGCCGAGGCGATCAGCGCCTATCTGGGTGAACAGGGTTGCGGCATGGCGCTGAACGTGACCAGCCAGGAATCCATCGAAGCCGTCTTCGCCGCCATCAAGGCGCGTTTTGGTGACATCGACATCCTGATCAACAACGCCGGTATCACCCGTGACAACCTGCTGATGCGGATGAAGGACGATGAGTGGAACGAGATCATCGACACCAACCTCACCTCCCTGTATCGACTGAGCAAACCGGTGCTGCGCGCCATGATGAAGAAGCGCAATGGTCGCATCATCAGCATCGGCTCCGTGGTGGGCACCATGGGCAACGCCGGTCAGGTCAACTATGCGGCCGCCAAGGCGGGGCTGGTTGGTTTTACCAAGTCGCTGGCCCGTGAAGTGGCCTCCCGCGGCATTACCGTGAACGCGGTTGCCCCCGGTTTCATCGAGACCGATATGACCAAGGCGCTCAATGAAGAGCAGCGTGCCGGCATCATGAGCCAGGTGCCTGCCGCTCGTCTGGGCGATCCAAAAGAAATTGCCGCTGCTGTGGTATTCTTGGCATCGGATGATGCCGCCTACATCACTGGCGAAACCCTGCATGTTAATGGCGGGATGTACATGGTGTAATCAATTTGTCGTGAGATCTGTTCAAATTTGCGATAGTACGCCGAAGTTTGGCGAATTTCGTGGTTTGACCAGCGGCAAGCCACTTGCAAACTCACGTCAATTGAATAAACTACCCCAACCAGACGCAATAGCGTATTTTTAAAGGAAAATTCAGGTCATGAGCAACATCGAAGAACGCGTAAAGAAAATCATCATCGAACAACTGGGTGTTAAAGAAGAAGACGTTAAGAACGCTGCCTCCTTCGTCGACGACCTGGGCGCTGACTCTTTGGATACCGTTGAACTGGTAATGGCGCTGGAAGAAGAATTCGATACCGAAATTCCTGATGAAGAAGCCGAGAAGATCACCACTGTTCAAGCGGCTATCGACTACATCACCGCTAATCAGGAATAAGTTCCTGTTCTGAAAGAAGCGGCCCAAGGGCCGCTTCTTTTATGTTTACCCCTTTTCAAAACACCTCTCGGAGACTACCTCAGTGTCAAAACGCAGAGTCGTGGTGACCGGCTTGGGGATGCTTTCCCCGGTAGGCAACACTGCCGAATCCAGCTGGCAAGCCCTGCTCAACGGGCAGAGCGGCATTTCTCCCATCGAACACTTTGATGCCAGCGAGTTTGCGACCCGTTTCGCAGGCCAGGTCAAGGATTTCGATCCCGAGCAGTACGGTATCAACCGCAAAGAAGCTCGCAAGATGGATCTCTTCATCCAGTACGGTATCGCCGCAGGCATACAGGCGCTGGATGATGCCGGTCTCGTCATCAACGAGGCAAATGCCGAGCGCGTCGGTGTGGCGATCGGTTCCGGTATCGGCGGCCTGGGTCTGATTGAACAGAACCACAGCAGCTTGGTCAACGGTGGCCCCCGCAAGCTGAGCCCCTTCTTCGTGCCGTCCACCATCATCAATATGGTGTCCGGTCATCTCTCCATCATGAAGGGTCTGCAAGGGCCGAACATCGCCGTGACCACCGCCTGTACCACAGGTACCCATGCCATCGGCATGGCCGGCCGGATGATCGCCTACGGTGATGCGGACGTGATGGTGGCCGGCGGCGCCGAGAAAGCTTCCACCCCGATGGGGATGGGGGGTTTTGCGGCGGCCAAGGCGCTCTCCAACCGCAACGACGAGCCCACCAAGGCCAGCCGTCCGTGGGATAAAGATCGCGACGGTTTCGTGCTGGGTGATGGCGCCGGGGTGCTGGTGCTGGAAGAGTACGAACATGCCAAGGCCCGCGGCGCCAAGATCTACGCCGAGCTGGTCGGTTTTGGCATGAGTGGCGATGCCTACCACATGACGGCGCCTCCCGCTGACGGCAACGGTGGCGCCCGCGCCATGCAAAATGCCATCAAGGATGCCGGCATCGCCCCCGAGCAGGTGGGTTACATCAACGCCCACGGCACTTCCACCCCCCTGGGTGACGTGGCCGAACTGCGCGGCATGAAAGCGGTGTTTGGCGAGCATGCCAAATCCCTGATGATCAGCTCCACCAAGTCGATGACCGGTCACCTGCTGGGTGCCGCCGGCGCCATCGAGGCGATCATCACGGTACTGGCGCTGCGCGATCAGATGGCGCCGCCCACCATCAACCTGGACAACCCGGATGATGAGTGCGATCTGGACCTGGTGCCTCATGTTGCCAAGGCTGGCAACTTCGAATACGCCCTCTCCAATTCCTTCGGTTTTGGTGGCACCAATGGCTCACTGATCTTCAAACGCGTATAATTCGCCCTGGGCGGATAGTATGGGCCCGATACGACAGTATCGGGCCTTTTTTATCGGAGGGATCCTTTTGCTGATCAATGGAATACCGACAGACAGCGTTTCCGCCATGGATCGTGGCCTGGCTTATGGCGATGGCCATTTCACCACCTTGCTGGTCAAGGATGGTCACCCCGTCTGGTGGCCGGCTCACCTGGCACGGCTGCAGCAAGCGAGCGCCAGACTCGGCCTTGCCGAGCTGGACTGGCAACAACTTGGTGACGAGGTCGCCGGGATGGCTCGCGACCAGACGCTGGCGGTGATCAAGGTGATGCTGACCCGAGGCAGCGGTGGTCGGGGGTATGATGGCACCGCCTGCCATGCACCGACCCGGATCCTGTCGCTGGCTGCTTACCCGGCTCACTACCCGGCGTGGCAGCAAACCGGTATTCCACTGCTGGTGTGCCAGCAACGACTGGGCGATGCCCCCATGCTGGCGGGCCTCAAGACCCTCAACCGGCTGGAGCAGGTGCTGCTGAAAAGCGAACTTGCGGCGCGTTCGGGAGTCGAAGGTATAGTCTTGAACAGCCGGGGATTTCTGGTAGAAGGGGTCAGTGCCAATCTGTTTTGGCGCCGTGGCAGAACGGTGTTTACGCCGGATCTTACCCACTGCGGCATAGACGGCATCATGCGGCGCCATGTGATGGCGATGCTAAAACAGATGAGCATTGAACTGCGTGTCGTGGAGGCTCCGCTGGAGTCACTGTGGCAGGCCGAAGAGGTATGGCTGACCAATACCCTGATGGGCATAGTGCCGGTGACCGGCATCGGGGAGACCCAATATGCCAGTCCGGTATTGATCCGCCGCTTACAGGAGCGTTTGGTCATTGAAGTTTAATCGGCTTTACACCCTGCTCGCGGGCGCGGCGCTGACAGTCGCCGTGGCCGGGGGCTATGTACATTACAAATGGCAGCAGGTGGAGACGCTCACCAACAAGGGGCCGACCCGCCTCTTTACCGTCGAGAAGGGGGCCCATGCGGCGCGCCTGATCGCCGAACTGGGGGAGGGGGAAACCAGTCCCTGGGCGGTGCGGCTCTGGCTGCGCGGTCACCCCGAGCTGGTTGCCATCAAATCCGGCACCTATGAAATCAAGGAAGGGGCGCCGCTCAAGGAGACCCTCTCCCTGTTCGCCTCCGGCAAGGAGTTTCACTTCAGCCTGACCTTCGTCGAAGGATCCCGTTTCGAGGATTGGCTGAAGCAGCTGGCCAGCGCCCCTTATCTGGAGCGCTTGACGGTGGAGCAGAGCGAGGCGGATCTGGCCCAGGAGCTTGGCATCGACAATGGCAAGCTGGAGGGGTGGTTCCTGCCGGAGACTTACGCCTATACCACCCATGCCAGCGATATTTCCATCCTGCGCCGGGCCTATCAGGACATGCGGGCCTTCCTGCAGCAGAGCTGGGACAAGCGCCAGGCCAATTTGCCTTACAAGACCCCTTACGAGGCGCTGATCATGGCCTCGATCATCGAGAAAGAGACCGGGCAGCCGGAAGAGCGGGCCCAGATTGCCTCGGTGTTCGTCAATCGCCTGCGCCTTGGCATGAAGCTGCAGACTGATCCCACCGTCATCTACGGGGTGAAGGACAGGTATGATGGCAACATCCGCCGCAGCGACCTGACGGATGTGAACCCCTACAACACCTATGTGATCGACGGCTTGCCGCCCACGCCCATCGCCATGCCGGGCAAGGCTTCCATCGAAGCGGCGCTCAACCCCAAATCGACCGACTACCTCTATTTTGTCGCCAAAGGGGGAGGTGCCCACTACTTCTCCAAGACCCTCGATGAACACAATCGGGCGGTCCGCGAATACATATTGAAGAAACCCTAATGTCTAAATTTATCGTGATTGAAGGACTGGAAGGAGCAGGGAAGAGCTCCGCGGTGCGTTATGTGACCGACTATCTGCATGGCCACGGCGTGGCGCGGATCGAGTGTACCCGTGAGCCGGGCGGCACCCCGCTGGCCGAGCGGATGCGGGCCATCGTCAAGGAAGTGCACGACGAGCGCCTCACCATCGAAGCCGAACTGTTGCTGATGTACGCCTCCCGGGTCCAGCTGGTCGAGACCCGCATCAAGCCGGCGCTGGCCGACGGCATCTGGGTGGTGGGCGATCGCCACGATCTCTCGTCCCAGGCCTATCAGGGCGGTGGCCGCGGCATCGATGCCAACCTCATCGGCGCCATCAAACGGGCCGTGCTCGGCGACTTCAAACCGGATCTGACGCTTTATCTCGACATCGATCCCGCCATCGGTCTGCAACGGGCTCGCCACCGCGGTGAACTGGACCGGATCGAGCTCGAGCAACTCAGCTTCTTCGAACGTACCCGCCAGCGCTATCTGGAATTGGCCGCCGCTGATGAGTCAATCAAGGTGATCGATGCCGGCCAAGCGCCGGCGCAGGTCAAGGCGGCCATCGAGGCTGCATTGGCCCACTATCTGAAAGATGAGCCCTCATGTATCCCTGGTTGATCCCGGACTGGCATGCCTTAAGCCAGACCGCCGCGGCCGGCCGACTCGGTCACGCCTGGTTGTTGCTCGGTGATCCCGGTCTTGGCAAGGAGCAGCTTGCGGAACAATTGGCGCGCTTGCACCTCTGTCATCGGCCCGAGCGGGGTGAGCCCTGTGGGCAATGTCACTCCTGCCAGCTGTTTGAGAAGGGCCATCATCCGGATCTGGGCACCCTGACGACGGAGAGCAAGACCATCGGGGTCGAGGCCATCCGCGAGATCTGTTCGCGCCTGCAGAATTCGGCCCAGCTTGGCCGCGGCAAGGTGGTGATCATCCCGGATGCGGAGCGCATGACGGAGTCGGCCGCCAACGCCCTGCTCAAAACCCTGGAAGAGCCTGCCGGCGACAGCTTGCTGCTGCTGATCGCCTCCCAGGTTTCCCGCCTGTTGCCGACCATTCTCAGTCGCTGTCACAAACATGTCTGCCAGTTGCCTGCCGAGGGTGAGACGGTGCGCTGGCTGGCCGAGCAGGGTCATCAGGCCACGCTGGCCCAGGTACGGATCTGCCAGGGGGCGCCGCTGCGGGTGCTGCGCTATATCGAAGAGCAGCAAGACAGTGCCCGCCGGGATCTGCTGGAGAGTTTTCTCGCGCTGGCACAGACGCCGACCCGGGCCAACCACGTGTGCGGTCTGCTGGCGAGCGATACCCAGGTCAGGCTGCACTGGTTGCAGCTGTTCTTGTGCGATGCTCTCAAGACGCAGGCCGGTTGTGGTCATCATCAGCTGGCGATGCCGGATCTGACGGCACTCAGCCAGCAACTGGCCGAGCTTCATTCCAGCGAGAAGCTGCTGGAGGCGGAGCAACAGCTGGTCGAGCTGAAGATGGCCTGTCAGCCGGGGCAGCTCTCCAATCCCACCATCCATCTGATGAACTGGCTCACTCGCTGGTTATAGATCTCGCTACAAAGGTTTTATATGTTACTCGTTGATTCCCATTGTCATCTCGATCGCCTGAGCTATGGCCGCAAGCAGACCAATATGGCCGATGTGCTGGCCAAGGCCGCCGAGCAGGACGTGGGATATTTTCTGTGCGTGAGCGTCACCCAGGTGCAGTTCCCGACCATGCTGGAAGCGATCGCCCCTTATCCTCAGGTATTTGCCTCCTGTGGTGTGCACCCTCTCAACCAGGAACCTGGCGTCGATGCCGCCTTGTTGCTGACCCAGGCGGCAGATGAAAGGGTGGTGGCCATCGGCGAGACCGGGCTCGACTACTTCTATTCGCCGGAGAACAAGGAAGTACAGCAGGCCTCCTTCCGCGAGCATATCCGGGTGGCCCGCGCTCTGAACAAACCCCTCATCATCCATACCCGTGATGCCCAGCAGGACACCCTGCAGATCATGCGCGAAGAGGGGGCCGAGCAGGTCGGCGGGGTGTTGCACTGCTTCACCGAGTCGCTCGAGATGGCCGAGGCGGCCATGGCGATGGGTTTTTATATCTCCATCTCCGGCATCGCCACTTTCAAGAATGCGGCAGCTCTGCAGGCGGTGGTCAAGGCGCTGCCGCTGGAGCGGCTGCTGGTTGAAACCGACTCACCTTATCTGGCGCCAGTTCCGCACCGGGGCAGGGAGAACGAGCCGGCCTTTGTGCGCGACGTGGCCCAGTTCATCGCGGATCTGCGGCAAATACCGCTGGCCGAATTGGCGCAAGCGACCAGTCACAACTTCTTTGAGTTGTTCAAGTTGGCAAAGCGATAACAAACAACGCCCCGCTATGCGGGGCGTTTTACTATGACAGTCAGCACTATCATGACCTATCCAAAAACAATCATGGATAGTCGTTATCTCTCACTTGGTGTGGTGGATGCTGATGAGATCAAATCCCCAACCCTGATAAAACGGAGCAGGGATCAGAGGGAGCTTGAGGAATAAATGAGGAGGATAAATGTGTTAAAAGCACACTTCATAGATATCGATAATAATCATTATCGATACTTGATAGATCTGCAAGATCCTGTAAGATCCAACGAAACTCCGCATTAAATCATAGAGTTAAGTGAACTACCCACACATCCAGGCCCAAACGCAACAGGCTTTGCAGAGTGTCTTCGATCCTCAGTTGAACAGCCGGGCCAGACGCTTCCTGCGCAGCGCCAAAGCCGACTCCACCCTCAATGCCTATCAGGCCGATACCCGCATCTTCGTGTTCTGGTGTCAGCTGCATGGGCTCGATCCATTGCAGATCACCCATCATGACATCATGAACTTCCTGGCAGATCAGGCCGATGGCATCCTGGCCGACTGGGTCTGGCTGGACAAAGAAGAGGGGAAGGGGGAACTGCGCAACGGTGAACCCCGCAAGCCGGCCACCTTGGTAAGACGGCTCGCCGGCATTCGTTATGCTTTCAAGCAGAAGGGGATCCATCCCATGCCGACCGAGCACGCGGAAATAAAGGAGCTGATGCGGGGCATAGTGCGGCTCGGTGACAACCGCAAACGCAAAACGGGGGCGCTGACCCTGAAACCGCTGGCCTGTGTGCTCGACGAGATCGACACCGGCAATCTGGCGGGGCTGCGGGATTACACCCTGTTGTTGCTGATGTTCAGCGGCGCCTTGCGACGCTCGGAGGCCGCAAGAATTGAAGTGGATGATCTCGACTTTGTAGGGCAGGGGATCCGTCTTCGGCTCAAACCCAGCAAGCATCAGCTGCATGAAACGGAGATCGCCCTGGTGCCAGGTAAACAATATTGTCCGGTATCGGCTCTGGCGCGCTGGCTCAAACAGAGCAGGATCAGCGAGGGTGCCCTGTTTCGCCGCATGAATCGCTGGGGTCAGCTCATGCAGGAGCCGCTCGGTCCGCAGGGTATCAATCTGATGATCAAGCGGCGTACCGGTCAAGCCATCGACGATCTCCAGGTCAGTGGCCACAGTCTGCGCCGAGGTTTTATCACCTCGGCGGTCACTGCCGGCAAACCGATGAACAAAATCATCGAGGTCACCCGTCACAAGGACATCCGCACCTTGCAGGAGTATTTCGACGATGCCCACAAGTTCTCGGATCACGCCCTGGATGGCTTGCTGTAAGCTAACCGCGTCACTCACATTTTTATGTTAAATGATATCTTGTTGATCCAATGATATATTTGCAGCGCACTGAACTCACCCCCATCAAGAGGGGGAGAGTCAGGCTCCTCACGTTCGTCAGCGAATTGTGAAGACTCGATGAGAGATAACAGGCGATAAGAATCAAAGTTGCAAGGTAATATGAGCCAGGAAATGAAAGTGAGCAGTGCGCAAGACAACGCCGAGCGCCAGCGCCAGCACGTGAAACGCAAACAGGAAACTCACAGCCGATTGCAATGCTGGATCAGCAATCGCCACGCCGAACGGTTGGCCATGCTGGGGTTGCAGCTCGAAGACAGCCAGGCCTCTCTCATCGAGCAGGCCATCGATCTGCTTTATCAACATGAGCTGGAACAGAAGCAAACCGCGCCGCATGTCGAAGTGCCAGAACCGGCAGAGGTGCTCGCGTAAACGCATCGGCGGCATGATGCCTAATTGCTAGATGCGAACGGCGAACATAAAAAAAGCCAGGTACGAATTCCTTGTACCTGGCATAGGGGAATTGGCTCCTTGCAGAGCCGTGCGCTAACTGGTGTTCGGATAGCCTTAAGCTTAGACAAGGCTCAAGGCTTTTCAAGGGGAGCCCGCAGAATTCGGAAAAAATCGTACGCTAAGGTTTTCCGGGCATCCGTAAGGGCCGAAACTTCCCGTCTT